>CAYMER010000279.1:0-12103 GCA_964389345.1 uncultured bacterium
CAACTTATTATTTCCAATCCCAGCGGATGAGGCGGGCATTTCAAGCCAAGTGATGCCGTGGGTCATTCCATCTTTTCATTTTCCGTATCCTGCGTTTAATCGTCCTGGCCATTCACGGCCCGACAGATCCATTTCAAAGCAAAACATAGCGGTATGAGCACGAACATGGTGACATAGGCCGGTCTGAAAAATCAGCCTGTTCCTTTATTAAAAAAATAGCTCGTCGCTTTCCGGAAGATCACCTAAACATCGCCTTTGCGGGATGCGTGAAACACCCCGGCGACGGGTAACCCTTTCAAGCTTTCCGCTTCCTCCCGAAAATGAGAAATCTTCAGAACCCCTTGGGTTGTTTTTTTAAACTCCGCCCGAAGTATCCCGCAATGTCAAAACGATATTTACAACTTCATGGGCAGAATTTTCAAAAACTTCCAAATTCACCTCCGCGCGCTGGATCGCGGACCGTTCAGAGCCTTTTTTTTCAATCTTGAATTTTTTAGGAGCGCTCATGCAGTCATTTAATTCATTCCATGAAACGGAAACGGAATAATGGTCGAAAATGAAATCCAGAAAATTGACATTTTCGAACCCCGTGCCGGGCATGAGATAGCGTTGGGCGGCCTGGTTAAGATTCGTGATGACCCAGTCAGGTCTACACACGATCAGGGGTTGACTCATTTCATGGATGATATTCCACAATTTTTCTTTTTCATCCAACGACCTCCGATAACAACTGATACTCAAAAGCGACCGGACTCGGGCGCTCAGTTCGATCTCGTCAAACGGTTTGGAGATAAAATCATCGCATCCCATATCGAATCCCTTGATCCTGTCTTTATCGGCATTCAAAGCGGTGACGAGGACCACGGGGATCAAACGCGTTCTTTCCTCCGAACGCAACCGCGCCAACACCTCCAACCCTGACAAGACCGGCATCATGATATCCAGCAGGATCAGGTCCGGGACCTCCTGGGCGATCTGCTTGAGCGCGTCTTCTCCGGATTCCGAAAATTTAAGCTCGTATCCCAACGGCGAAAGCAAAGCCTCTAAAAGTTCGAGGTTTTTTGTATCGTCATCGACGCAAAGCAAGGTCTGCTTTTTCATATTATCCATAGAATCCTCCTGGAATAGACGGGTTGACTGCTTGTGAAAAAGTTCACGAAAGAATCGACTTGGCGAGAGAGATCGGATTCTTTTCTTTTTTGGGCCGGAGTGGCCCCACGACCCCCTTGCCTTTCAAACACCTCCGCCTCCGCTGTTTTCAAAAGGCGCTTGCCAGCGCGTTATTTTTTCATTACCCCTGATGGTCAGGGTCTTTTTTTTCATTCGAGATTCCCGTCCCGGAGGGGATCGTGAACTTAACGGTCGTCCCTTTGCCTATCCCCTCGGATTCGATCCACATTTTACCACCGTGAAGCTCAACGATCTTCCGGCAAATCGCCAACCCCAACCCCGTCCCCTTAACCGTTTTAGTATAAGTACTTTCGACACAGAAAAAAGCTTCAAAAACCTTTTCGAGATTCTCAGGCGCGATCCCGATCCCGGCATCCCAAACGGCCACTTCGATCCCTCCGTCGATCCTCCGGGCTCGGATCCCGACCTTGCAGGCCGGATTGAATTTAACGGCATTGGCCAAAAGGTTAAAAACGACTTGCTTGATCTTGCGTTGATCGGCTCGAATCTCGCCGAGGTCTCCGACAAGTTCTAAAACCGGTTTGATTTTTTCCACAGAGGGCAAACCCTCCATCATCCACAGAGCCTCTTCCAGGCAACCCTTGACTGAAAATAAAGAAGCCTCCAGCACCATCTTCCCGGACTCTACCTTCGCCAGATCCAGGACATCATTGATAAGAGAAAGAAGATGCCGGCCGCTTATAAGGATATTCTGGGCATATTTTTTCTGCCGCTCATTGAGCGGACCAAATTTCTCTTTAAAAAGAATTTCCGAAAACCCGATGATGGAGTTCATCGGCGTTCGAAGCTCATGTGTCACATGAGCCAGGAACTCGTCTTTCGTCTTGCTAACCTTCTGCAGATCTTCCGAGCGCTTGCGCTCCACGGCATACCTCGCGGAACGCACCAGAAGGGGGCCGTCGAACTGACTTTTGACCAGGAAATCCTCCGCCCCGATCTCAAGCGCCTTGAGAGCGACCGCTTCGTCGTCCATTCCGGTGATCACGACTATCGCAAGGTAGGCGGCACTCTCCTGCAGACTTTTCATGGTAGCGAGCCCGTGACTGTCCGGCAAATTGAAGTCCAACAACATCAAATCAAACAATTCCTTTTTCAGACGCTCCTGCGCGCCGCAAAGGGTTCCTTCGACCGAGAATTCATACCGGCCGCCGCCCGCTACCGTCATCATCTCCTGGACCAGCAGCGCGTCATCCGCATTGTCTTCAACCAATAGTACCTTGATCTTAGGATCCGCCATTCCGTACCCCCGTCACACCATTGACCAGCCAATTTCATTCGCTGTCAGCTCTTCCCCGGGAACCTCCGGGGCAAAACACCGGCAGAAAGAACAAAACTAAGAAGTGCCGGAAAAATGATTTTTTCAATCATAGCCTATGGCCAGAATTATACCGTGAAAAAAATAATCCCCTAAAGAAAATATGTCCTGAAAACGATGGCGCCAATGCGGACACACGGATGTAAATTGTCTTGTTTAATTTCGAGTTTGTCTACCGATACAATGTCCGGGAATAGCGGGCCCGAAATGCGGGACTTATATTTTTGGAAAAACATCATCGGGAAAGGAAACTAATTGGTACCGTCCAAATCACCATTGATGAAAAAAAGACTTGGTCGGAAATTGGGGCTGTCCAGAGATGGCCGCCACTTGAACCCTCCCCTATTCGTCACCCACGACAAACTAAAACGCATGCACCCTGGAAGCGTATTCCATTGTCACTTTTCGGGCTGCAACCGCTTTCACCTTAACCAAAATTAACGCCGGCGCATGATGCTATTAGTATCCTGTTGTATCAAAATTAGCATAATTCTAGCATAGACGAAATGGGCGGCCCTTAGGAACAAAAATGGAGACGTAGCGTTCGATTTTCAATGGATTTACTTTTGCGAGAAAAGATCAAAGTTATTGCTACTATTTTGAAGCGGGAGTGATATCATTCAATTGATTAGAATAAATCTCGTTTTAAAAAAGGCTCGCCCGAGAATGAAAAAAGAAGACGCTAACGGTTGCAAGATCGTCATTTCAGAATTAGGCTCCAATCCTTTCAAAGTACTAGATTCTATTTTTGTGTTAATGACCGTTATTCCCCTCCTCACGTTATTTTATCTCATCAACAAAGAAAACCTCCTTCAGCATCTTTTCTTGGGGAATAACGGTTCTGTGGCGACCATCGCTCTTTTAATATCCCTGATAGGTTTTTTGTACGCTTACGTCCTCATAAAAAACTTGGTTGCAAAATTATTGAAATACGCCCAAGAGCGCAAGTTTGCTGATCATGAAAAAACCGAGGTGATGCAGTCCGTTTCCCACGATCTGAAAAACCCTTTGACGGTCATAAAAATGGCTATGGAAAATCTCCGGGCGGGGGTGGGTGGCGTCTTAAACAGCGCTCATGCCGGCATGGTGAAGATGTGCCTTTCTAATATCGAGAGACTTTTTAAGTTTATCGAAGAGATAGCAAACTCTTCGAAAGATGATTTTGTCAGGATGTTTATTAAACGCGAGCTGATCGATCTTAGTGATATGGTTAAACGCGAAGTGGATGATTTTATGCTCTTGGCTAAAAAATCCGACTTGAATCTACGGCATCATGCTTCTGAGAGCAGCATAAGTTTGTGGGGCGATAAGGATAAATTATCAAGGGTCGCCATGAATCTTATTTCTAACGCGATCAAATACACTCCCCAGGGCGGAGTCATTGATGTGGGGCTTTCTTCCGATCAAAATACGGTCACATTCTTTGTGGTCAATACAGGCCCGGGGATTTCGCCGAATGAAAGAGATCAGCTTTTTAAAAAATATGGGCGGCTGAACAGGCATTCAGAAATAGAAGGTGCAGGACTGGGGCTTTCGATTGTTAAGGATATCGTAGACCTGCATAATGGCCACATTGCCGTAGCCGGGGAACTCGGTAAAAACACAGAGTTCAAAGTAACCTTCCCCAGAGATCTACGAAAAAAAACACGCTGAAGATCCTTTGGATTTTCGGAAAATAGTTCTTCTTTGCCCCGATTTACTTGTTTCTTTTATCAATAGAAAAATCGGGGCGAGAGGATTTGGCGCCCTCCGCTCCGCTTCGGGTCGACCACCCGCACTTGCAAACTTGACATAAGTCAGCTTTGCTAGCAAGTGCTCCCTTCAAATCCTCTCCAAAATAAAAACGGGCCTGGCTCTCAAGCCAGGTCCCGATTTACCCGTTTCATTTATCAGGAGGAAAAAAATCGGGGCGAAAGGATTTGAACCTTCGACCGCACGCACCCCAAGCGGCGGCTCACCATGGTTATCGGACGTTGTTGCTACGCAACGACTTATGCATTTAACCTGTTTATTCATAACGAGTTAACTACATCGTTATGCATCGTCATTATTTTTGACGCACCGCCATAAAACCGATTTTGAGGTACCAAAATAGGTACCACTCTTGGTACCAAAAAGGTGCGTGTAGTTTTGCGAGGTACCACTGAGGTACCAGCCAAAAAATTATTTCAAAGGCTCATCAATCCATCCGTTTCATTCTCTTCTAAAAACAACGAAGCGCCGATGTGATACGGCTACACCGGCGCCTCGATACTTCTGTCTATCTATGCAGCTTCGTCAATGGGAGCATTGTCCAGGTAAACTCCTTGACCGATCCTTTTTCCTTTTGAGGACCGAACCTTCAACCATGCTTCCAAAGTGGAAGGACGGAAGCGAGTGGTATTCCCTGGAAGCTTCTCAAAGGGAACTTCACGACGGCTAACCCAAGTGTATATCGTATTCAATTTCACGTTGAGTAGCTTCGCTACGTCCTTCGCAGTTATCAGCGATTCCACGTTTTTGTTTTTCAAACCTCCTTTCTAATGGATTGTCTTCCAAATCACTTAGCTGCCTGCTCGGACAGGGCTTATCCCCCGCCCGAGCCATGCAAGGCAGCGTTTAACTAATTTTCTGGTAAAGATATGGATCGCCTTTTACCCCCTTCCCTTGTCGATTCACTTTTCCTTCTTTAAAGAGTTCGGCCAAAATCTCTTTGACCATTTTAATGCTAGGTTTCGGATCAGAGATTCCTTCCCGAATAGCCTGGGGCTCTTCATGCTCGCAAGGCGGAACTGCATCGAGTATCTTTTCTTTGAGAACTTCAAAGGAAAGGTCTTTAGAATCACCTAAAAGACGGTACCCATCTTCTTCAAGCTCGATGAGCACATCCTTTGATCGGCCTTCAGCACGAGTATCCGTTGCCAGTTGGCGACGATTGCCATTGTTTCCAGATGGTCTCAATTCAACGGTAATATCCATTTCCGAAGAGAGACCATTGGAACCGCGAACAGCAATCCCTTTCTCGCCCGCAGCCTTACGAAAGTGATGGACTACGAGCACCGCCACTTTGTGTTCTTGGGCAAAATCGCATAGCGGTCTAATCGCTTGGATAACCTCAGCCGCGCTGTTTTCGTCCTGGATGCCCCAGAAACTGCCGATGGTATCGACAACAACCAAAGACACTTCCTTCTCTTTGATTTGTGTGCCTAGATACCTTAGCAACGATTTCCAGTCACTTTTAACCCTGTACTTGAAAACGGGTATGATGAGCTGGTTATCAATCGCCATACGCTGGCATCGGTCCAGAAAGAGCGAATAGCCTTCTTGGGTCAGATAGAGAACCTTTTTTATTGGTTTCAAATCAGTCCCCAAAAACGTCTTCTCACCACTGCCGATTGCCTTTAGCAGGTGATGGACGAAGGTCGTCTTTCCTACTTTGGGATGACCAGCAAGAAGAGTAACAACTTCTTTGGCTAAGTAGCCCTGCCAAATCCATTCAAGCTCTTTAACAGGATCACGCTTAGACCATTCTCCAGTTGTTAACAATTCTATTCTCTCCTTGGTATGGTCTTTAGAGGAAGCATTGAATCCTTGAGAGCGATGCTCCAAAACATGTGAAGCTATCGTCTCAACCTCTACCTTTCCCAAAGGAGGAACACACTGCTGATCATTGACGCGGTGCAAAGCTGCTTTGAGCTCATCAGAGCTAAGCCCACGGCTTACCAACGCATGAGCCTTCGTCAATAACCCATTGTTGCGATCTCCCTTTTTAAACACCTCCTCTCCCGAGGAATCATCCGTCACTTGTCTTTCTACAGCCTTTATTGGCAACAGCTCTCGTGCTGTCTCCAAAGCATTGGCCACACACAGCACCTGGCCATTTGCTATGACTGTATATCCTTTCGATGGCGGTGCAACCACATAGCCGCCATTTCCTTTTAGATCAGCCTCAACGCCAAAGCTTCGAAAGTTAATGTTTCCGCTTTGAACGCTTTCGGTGAGGTAAATATGGACTCCGCCTCTTGGCGACCTGATCAAGGTTGTTTTATCTGAAAGCTCCCTGATCAATCGTTCCGCCAAAGTGGCATCATCCACGTCTACCACTGCTAGACCGTTGCTAACTTGGCCCAGAACAATTCCCACGTTAGCCGATGGCCGTTGCTCCCACCATTGCCGAATCTCGTCAACCGTTGCAATTCGTTCCTGAAACGGCTTCCAATTAAATCCTTTCGGCGGTTTCTTCCCAAAAAGCGGGATAACGGACCATCCTTTTGCTGCATACTCTAAAGCTTTGTTCAAATTCTGATTCATTTGTGTTTCTCCTTCGCGCGCATAGCGCGCCCCAACGCGGTTCAACTCGATTGAGTCTTCCCGTCATTAGGCCTTACATTCTTAGGGAAATTTATTCTCCCCATTTCTTTCAAAATCACCGCGCAATTAACTGCGGCATCAGAAAAAACAACCGTCTGCATTGCTACGAAAACCCGGGGTTGACCACGAAGAGATATTTCTTAGAAGGAGGGAAATAAAAAGCGCCCGGAGCCATCTGATCAGACCCCAAGCGTTTTCCATAATTGCCCTGCAAACACTGAATAAATTCAGTCGTGCTTACAATAAGCAAAGTTGCCATCAAACAAAGTTTTTTCCACTTCAAAGGCGGACTCCCGCCGGAGAAGCAATCAAATGAAAATGCACTTTCTCTTTTACTCATTCCGTTTATTCTCCTTTCAAAGAAAATAAAAAAACCTGAGGCTAAAAGTTGAGCCCCAGGGACCTTTTAGCATTTTTTTGCTTTCGCGGTTGCAATACGCCTCAAATCCCGCGCGACCCTCCCAAACGGAGGATCTCAAATTTCACAAAGAACAAATCACTTCTCTATCTTCACTACTACTATACCACATATTGCCAGTTTTATCAATAAGGTGATTGATGAAGCTATAACATGCTATCTAACGATAATCGATAATTCGCTTCAACCCCCTCCAAGCCTGCAATATGACCCCCTACTTTAAGTGTGAGAGAAAAGCACCGGCATTGAGAAGGGCCGCTCGGACTAGCCCAATACAGATGGCTATAAATATTCTGTAACGCACCTCCTCATTGAACCAACTCAGATCAATGCTGAACCGCTCCGAAGGTATCTCGCGGGGATAAAACCATGAATCCATCTCATGAACCCATTCATCTCCCGGAAGATCGGTGGCGCCGAGTTGCCGGAGGGCTGCGACTAAAGGAGCTCCGGGGCCTCCAAAATGCCCTCCTCTGCTGCCGCCAAATTTCATCCCCTTTACAAAATAAGGCGTCTTTTCCAGGATTGGCTCAATCTGCCTGATCTGAGCAAGCAACGCCATCATGTCCTTTTCCGGGTTGCGGCCGTTGAACCCAATCCCGCAAACACTGCAACAGCCCATCACGCCGCTAATGTCGTAATATCCACCAACCTTATATCCGAACGCGTCTCCTCCGCAATCCAGGCATTGCCCCGTGAACTCCGGCCATTTCTCCCACAGAATGAAAAGAGCCCCGATGGGCATAGGCCGACCTTCTTCTCCAAAGGAATAGGAGCAGGATCTCTGTGGAAAGGGCAGCCAAGGGTCAAGCTCCAAAAGCTCCTTCTTGAACTTCATGAGATTTCGGATGATGGATGCTATCTCCGGATATTTTAACGCTTGAACTTTATTGGTTTCCATACATACCTCCTGAAAGCACAAAAGCCCGTGCTATTAAGCATGGGCTCCATGGCTTTTTAGCAGTTTTCGTTTACGCGGCTGCAATACGCCTCAAATCCCGCGCTGGTTTCTGATTGTCAAATCCGCCATACAGCAAAAAAGCCGCGCTAAAGTGCGCGGCTCTTCAGAAACTCTTCCGGCGCTTTAGCACATTTCCGCCTCACCCTGTGAGACAGTTCCGACCACCCCCGTGGCGGACTATAGCGGAGCAAGTAACCTTTTTAACTCACCGCTTCCTACACAAAGACTATAGCTGACCTATTGCGTTTTGGCAAGGGACCGGGGTCTCTTGGTGCTCTAACCGGGCAATGTATTCCTGACCCACGCCCATCCGCTCTTCAAGTTCAACGAGAGAAACCCACTTTGACTTGTGGATATGACGAATCATGTCGCCAGGGGTTGCGAAGTAGGATGCTGGAGATTCGGTCATTTTTATTTCTTTTTCAATGTCATGATCGCCCAAACGATAAATCGGATGATTAAGTAAGTCACGGACAGGAAAATAAGCGCTACTGCTACTGGAGGCAAGCTGCTCTGCTTATGGCACATGGCAAAAAGCAAAAATACTGGCAATAAAAAAATCAACCCTTCTCGCGCTATTATTTTTTTAATATTCATTACCACAACCCCTCCTTTTTTTCTCTCGTCTGATGGACTTCGGTCATTTCTTCCTCACGGCACTAAGTTCCCGTTTTCGTCATACTTCTTCACCAGCCCCTCAACCTCTCCGTTCTTAAAAACTGCCTCGGTTTTTAATTGCCCGTTTTCGCAATACACCTTGGACAACCCTTCTAGTTTTCCATCCTTGTAAGAGCCCTCGCCTTTCAACTTTCCGCTTTCGTAATAAAATCTGAATAAGCCTTCGAGCTTTCCGTTTTTGTAGACTCTTTCTTCTGCCAATTTTCCGTTTTCGTGATACGCCTTAAACGGTCCTTCAGATACTCCATTCTTGCAAACCACTACTTTTTTCAATTTTCCGCTTTCATAATAATTTTTAATCGTTCCCTCAAGTTTGTTGTTCTTGCAAACCCCCTCTTTTTTCAACGTTCCGTTTTCAAAATAAGTTTTAATTACTCCATTAAGCTTTCCGTCCTCGTAAACTGCCTCGGTTTGTAATTGCCCGCTTTCGTAATAATTCTTAATCGTTCCGTCACGCTCACCGTCTTTACTGACTGTCTCGGTTTTTAATTGTCCGCTCTTGTAATACGTCTTACTTGGTGCGCTGGCACACCCGATAGAACTAAATGTCAATGCCGAAATCACAGCAATTCCGAGCAGCCAACGGATCAATTCACCTGTTTTAATATGCATCCCTACAATCTCCTTTTCCGTTCCCGTGCTTCGTTACGCAGACTTAGACGCTTCGGTCATTGTTTTCTCACTGTTTTGATTGCCCAAACCACACCTTACTTTGGGTTGTCTGTTTCATACTCATTCCTCTCTCGAAAGATAAACTTGATCGATAAGAACCGCTCCCGTTTTAGGATAAGTGACATCACCTCTAAAAACTATCAAAAGCTCTCTCAGATCGCCTCTGTTAACGAGATTCGGAATCCCGCTAAACGGTACAGAGAATTTCTGCCAGTCTCGACTTAACCCGGGAACGCAGAGTAGATTAGAAAAATACATGCTGCCTGGATCGCGCTTTTCCTGTTCGACATTGTCTTGCAACTGAATGCATAGGTCCGAAGGATAACCTTTGCTCAGATCGCCTTTGGCGTAGAAATTCAACGTATTAAAATCCATAGCATTCACACCATTTAGTTTCATCCAGAATCCATTGTATGCGAGATTCGGAGAATCTACGTCGTAGGTCAGACGAATCGAGTAGCCACTCTTCTGTCCTTTCACATTATCTGTATCAAAGGATAGCTGACATCCTTGGGTGCTATCGTTAGGATCTTTGTCCCATCCACCGAAATCGCCACCGACGTTATTAGGTTTGTCTCCGCTATTAAAATCAGCAAGGACAAGAATCCCTCTAGAAACGTTTGGCGCTGAAACTTTTGGAGAATCACTTATTCTTTTTTCGTTTTCGATAATTTCAATGCCATTTTTCCCGTCTTTATCCTCCATTCTTCCGACCTCCTTTCCTCCCTCTTTGATGATATACGTAGTTCCCACTAATAGCGGATAGCAGATCGCGATTCCACATAACACGAGCCATTTTTTCATAGGTTCATCTCTTTTAAGCTTGTAAGCCATTCATTCCAAAAATCCTCCGAAAATGATTTGGCCAGAAAGTCAGTGGCTTCATCGCGAGACAAACCAGCTTTGATTTTTTCAACAATAGTGTCGAGATAATGACGGTGCGAGGGTCGCCTCATCATGATGAACACTAACGATCCCGAAAGACCATAAAAAGCACCTTGGCTATTCGGATCAGCGCCTCTCCAGGAAAAAATCGATCCCGGATTGCCTCCTCGCCCAAGAAATTCTTTTATTTCAATAGCGTAAGGATTAATAAATTTTC
This sequence comes from uncultured bacterium, assembly GCA_964389345.1. Lineage (GTDB taxonomy): Bacteria > Omnitrophota > Omnitrophia > Omnitrophales > Aquincolibacteriaceae > Aquincolibacterium. The sequence continues at coordinate 10,688 of CAYMER010000279.1, forward strand.
CTGGTAAATAAATCTCCTTACCATTAAAAAAGGCCTTCGAAAAATATACGGCTAATCCTTCGCTCAACCAATTGGGATAATTAAAGCCGCCGTATGTGTTTAATATCTGGTGTGTGGCTTCATGAAACAATGTTTCATAAAAAGTTCGCTTCTGGGCTGTTAGCTGCTGATCATCCCAGAATTTCCGCCAATCCTTATCCCAAAAAAACACTATCTCATCTTCAACAAAATTTGCTCTGTAACGAGCATGAGTAATCCCAACCGTTCCGTCGCAGGAAAGATTGTTCTTTTGGCAATAGTTGTCGTACTGAGATTTACTCTCAAAAATCTTAACCTTAAATTTCCCTTTACGATTCAAAGCTCCGTCCGCCCCAAAACGCATTTCTTGTTTAACTAAAAGGGCCAATGCTTCTAGTTTTTCAGCGGAAAACACGCCGAAAGTCTCGTTGTTTTCCACTTCAACAATAAAATGCTCCGTTTCAATTAAATACCAATGCCCGCCGCCGCTATTGTTCTCTGAAATCGTGGGACTGACCACAGGCAAACTAACGGAACAAAACTTATCTCGCTCTGGTTCATTAAGATCCTGATCTCTAGACTTGGCTTTGCTTTCTTGCTCTTTCCAAATGCGTCGATAATATAAATCGCCCTTTTGCCCGCGAATCTTAATTATGGTTTGTCCGGTTGGCGTTATGATTTCTTCCACCTTATCAGGCAAATCAACAATCTGACTTTCCATGGCGGCAGACTTCTCATCAATCTTGCTCTGATGGACCCCTCCCGAGGGTCGACCTTTAACTTCCTCCTTTTTCAAACGTCCGTTTTCATCATACTTCTTAACCTCTCCCTCCAGCATTCCACTCTTAAAAACCGCCTCTTCATATAGCCGCCCGTTTTCGTCATACCATTTAAACAGCCCCTCTTTTTTTCCGTTCTTGTAAACTCCCTCGCTTGCTAATTGTCCGAGCGCGTAATGCTTCCTAACTAATCCCGGTGGTAAGTTTGCTATTTGACTCTCCGTAGAGTCTTGCTTCGTCTCTATTATTTTCTGCTGCATTTCCAATTTCTCGTTTTTAATCTCTGGCTTGTATATAAAAAAACGATGCCCTACGGCGAGTCCGATTAAAAGAGTCAAGACTAGAAAAAAAACGACAAGCTTTTTAGCTTCTGGAGAGATTTTCTTCTCAACCCCACCCACCACTCCTTTTAAAGATGCCTCGGCAGGAGATCGTTCCCCTGTCATCAAATCAGCCCCGCACTTCCAACACTTTTGAAACGAGGGATTGTTTTTTTCTTTGCAGGATGGACAAATTTTAGAATCGATCCCCATGAATTCGCCTTATCGCTTATTCAGTTTAATCTAATTACACACCCAAGCATCTGGTGTCAATTTGACCTTATAAACTACCCCCTCTT
>CAYMER010000280.1:0-6589 GCA_964389345.1 uncultured bacterium
GACTGGAGTTCAGACGTGTGCTCTTCCGATCTTCTCCGGCAATGCCGCGCAGGATACTTTCACGAACGGGCCTTTGGCGCGATGGCTGCCATAATGGATCGCATGCGCCACCAGTTCTTTCCCGGTTCCAGTCTCGCCCCGCAGGAGAACCGTCGAGCGCGTCCGGCTCACCATGTCGATGGCCTCATAAACTTCTTCCATGCGCTTGCTTTTCCCGATGATGTTGGCCGGATGGAATTTTTTTGCAAGTTCCCGTTTCAATTCGATGTTTTCAAATTGAAGTTTCGCTTTTTCCTGTTCGCGCAGGCGGTAACTCGCGACGGTCTGAGCGAGGATCGAACTGATAATGGTCAAGAGCCTCAAGTCTTCGTCCAGGGAAACATCCCCCTCAAAAAGGCGGTCCACGCTTAGCGCACCGATCGTCTCCTGGTCTATCTTGATGGGAACGCAGATAAAGGCAATCCGGTTGCGACGAAAATCCTTCCTCGCGCCCGTACGGTTAAGGAAAAGCGGCTCTTCCCCGATGTTCGGCACAGCGATCGGCTCTCCCGCCTCCACAACTTTACCCGTGATCCCTTCCCCGACCTTGTAACGGCCCTTTTTCTTCGCCTGATCATCCAGGCCATGGGCGATCTCGATCGTGAGGCTCTCGCCGTCGGCGTCAAGAAGCGTCAGGGTCCCGCGGTGCACACCCCTTTTATCGTGAAGCACATCCAGCCCTTTTCTCACCCGCTCTTCCATCGGTAACGGGGCGGTCCTCTGCCGCGCGATCCCATCGCGCCCTCTGAGCTCTTGGATCTCGCGCTGAAGTCCGACGGGGGGTTTTGTTTTTTCGATGCTCATGCTATTTATGGCCTGCCCTAACTATTATTTTCTTTTTTAAAATGGAAGTTGGGACAGGTCCTGATTACCGCCCAAACTTTTTATTTCTTTCCAAAAAGGTAGTTTGGGCGGCCCCAATCTCAGCTACGCTTCAATTGATTGGTATTTGGACCGTTATTTAAAAAATTAATGAGAATCAGGGCCTGTCCTGACTTTTATTTTCTTTTCTGAGTGGTTGTTAGGACTGGTCCTGATTACCTTTGATTCATAAATTAATGAGAATCAGGGCCTGTCACTTACTCCGTAGAGAACAATCCCTGCACGGTTGGCTTTCTCTACGAAGATGTCTTTACCGATAAAAAGGGTCTTGTGCGCCTCGAAGGCAAACGCTTCCGCATGCGCTTCAATCAAAACTTCCAGGGTTTTGAGTCCGACCGCAGGAACATCAAAACGCATGTCCTGGTTCGGCTTAGCGATCTTCACCACAATGATCTTGCCGCGCCCGAGCGCCCCGCCGCGGCGGATCGCTTCGTCCGTCCCTTCAATGGCCTCGACCGCGAGCACTGCTCTATTCTTCACCACCACCGTCTGTCCGATATCTGCGCCGGAGATCTTCTGCGCCATTTCAAAACCAAAATCGATATTATCCATGACGGACTTGGAGGGCTTTCTTTTGCCGAGCAGCCCCGGGCCTGGCATCATGTCTTTGAGGAGTAAAGTGGAGTCCTGGAGCACGATGCCTTTTTTGAAAAGGTAATCGGCAATGCCGCCGAGGAGGGAGTCGTCTTTGTGATCTTTTAACTTCACCAGGACCGCCATCATGTCGAGATCGAGCCGGACGTTCTCTTTAAAGAAACGAACCTTTTCGATCTTGCCGGCCATGATGGCTTCGTGAGCACCTTTTTCTTTGAGAAATTTCGAAAGTTTTTTAAGCTCGCCAACCTTGACCCAGGAAAAAGCATCGGAAAGTTTCTCCAGAGCCGGCTCGGCTTCTTGCTCGATGGCGCAGGTGACGACCCGGTATCCCGCCCGTTTAGCCTCTTCAGCCACCAAAATCGGAAAACGTCCGTTCCCTGCGATGATGCCCATGGTTTTCATGGTGAATTTCTCTGATTGGAATGCCGGAAAACTATCCTGGATTTCATTTTCTTTTTATCAATGACAGCCGGGATTGCCCCATCCCGCCTTTGGCGGGATGATAGATAATAAAACTATCCGCAAATACCCCGTTCGGATTTTTCAAGAAAATCAATGATCATTTGAATGGAGGGATTCGAAGGGATATCCTCCCGGATCTGCTTGATGACGTTCTTTAGGATAAGACCGGACTTGAAGATGATCTTGAAGGCTTTCTTGATGGCTGATTTTTCTTCTTGGGAGAATCCCGCGCGATCAAGCCCCACGGCGTTGATCCCAAAGGCATGCGCGGGATGGCCGTCCACCATCATAAAAGGCGGGACGTCCTGTACCACCTTGGAACACCCTCCCGTAATCGACAATTGTCCGATCCGGACGAATTGATGGACCGCGGAGAGGCCCCCGATAATTGCTTTGTCCTCCACGATCACGTGACCCGCGAGCGTCGCGTTGTTAGCGAGCGTCGCGCCATTATGGACAATACAATCATGCGCCACGTGCGCGTAGGCCATCAGAAGATTATCATTCCCGATCACGGTCTCGGTGCCGTTCAGGGTGCCGGGATTCAATGTCGCGTATTCGCGGATCATGTTGCGGTCGCCGATCTTGAGAAAACTCACGCCGCCATCGGATTTTTTGTCCTGAGTAAGACTGCCGACCACCGCGCCGGTGAAGATCTCGTTATCTTCTCCGATTGTGGTATGCCCTTCGATCGTCACGCGCGGCCCGACTTTCGTACGCGCTCCGATCTTTACCGTGCCGGCAATGATCGCCCACGGGCCGATCTCCACCCCTTCGCCCAAAACAGCATCCGGATGGACGATCGCGGTAGGATGGATCATTCCCGGTCGACCACTGCGAACTTCACATCCGCTTCGCATACAAGTTTGTCTCCCACGTAGGCTTTGCCGGAACATTGGCCGAATTTGGAACGTTTTTTCAGGACCTCGACCTCCATCCGGAGCGTATCCCCCGGAAGGACCGGACTGCGCCATTTCACCTGATCGACGCTCATGAAATAGGCGATCTTGCCCCGGTTCTCGGGCTCTCCCAGCATGATCACACCGCCGACCTGGGCCATGGCTTCCACAATCAATACCCCCGGCATCACCGGATGTCCCGGAAAATGCCCCTGAAAAAAATAATCGTTCATGGTGACCTGCTTGAACCCCGTCGCGTGAATCCCCGGCTCAAAATTCTCGATCCGGTCCACAAAAAGAAAGGGGTACCGGTGTGGGATGATCTTCTGGATCTCTTCCACGGTCAACGTTTTCGAAAGCGGTTTGGGTTCGGATGGAGTGGTCATCATCAGTTTCCTCACGAGTTCGACGTTAAGGGCGTGGCCGCTCCGGGAAGCGATCACGTGCCCGCGGATGAATTTTCCGCACAAAAACAGATCTCCCAGAATATCCATCATCTTGTGCCGACAGGCTTCGTTTTCAAACCGCAAAGTGTTCTGGAGCGGCTTGTTCTTTTCAAAAATAAGCGTGTTGGAAGGATTCGCGCCCTTCCCAAAGCCCTGGGAGAGCAATAGTTCCGCCTCCTTTTTAAGGCAAAAGGTGCGAGCTGGCGCCAGCTCCCGCTCAAAGATTTCCGGCATGATCGGAAGCGACAGGTACTGGTCCAGAAGATCCAGATCCCGGTAGTTGAGCATGTAGGAGATCGAAAATGAATCGGCGGGCAAAATCACAATCGACTGATCGCCCTGGTCGACATACACAGGCTCCTTGACCACCAGGAACTTCCGCGGAGCGCTCTGTTCTTCGAGGCCCGCGGCGATCAGGGCATTCGTAAATTCCAGGGCGCTTCCGTCCATCCCGGGAACTTCTTCTCCGTCGATCTCTACCAAAGCGTTATCAATCCCGAGCCCATGAAAAGCAGCCATGAGATGCTCGATCGTGCGAACGCGACCTTTCCCAACCAAGATCGCGGTCTGGCGCATTTCATCGGAACAGACATTCTCGATCGAAGCCTTGACCCTAAGGTCCGGGGCCAGATCGACTCGGCAAAAAAGTATGCCTGCATTCTCCGAAGCCGGACGCACACACACCGTCACCTTACGACCGGTATGGAGCCCCGTTCCTTCGAAAACGGCCTGGTTTTTGAGAGTCCTTTGCTTCATCGTTCCCGGGGCTTCAAGCCTTCTTATATTTCTTCGCGAGTTCCGCGGAGACCTGTGCCGTAATATCGAAATTCTTTTTCTGAGCAAGAAGCACGCGCTTATTAAAGATCATGTCATAACCGCCTTTGGCCGAAAGGCCCTGGACGATAACATCAATCTCCTGGAAGATCTCGCGAACCACCTTATCGCGCTGTTCCGCGAGCTGCTGACGGACCGTGCGGTCAAAATCCTCGAGCTGGCGCTTCTTTTCGATCAACTGTTCCTGTTTGGCAGCACGGGCATCCGCCGCAAGGAGGGCCAATTCATCTTCCATCGAACGGATCTTGGTCGCCATTTCATTACGTTCTTTTTCCTTGGCTTCTCCTGCGGTCTTCAGCACCAGATCCTGATCCTTGGTCTTTTGGTAATTGTCAAAAACCTCGCCCACATCGACATATGCGACTTTCATCTCTGCCGCGAAAGCCGGAAGGCTCAAGCCCAACATCATCAACACTGCTACAAAACCCGCTATCATTTTTCGGTTCATGGTGTTTCTCCTTTATTTGAGTGAAACAGTGGTTGAAAAAAATTCATTTTACCATTCAGAAAATTCTTTAGCCCCCTCACAAAACACATCCAGTCGCTCAGGATGATCGGACAAAAACCTGCGCCCGATCAAAAACTACGGCTCAGACTGAATTCAAAACGGCCGTTTCTGTCCTTGGTATCCCGGTTCGCAATGGGAAGACCATAATAAAAAGCCAAAGGCCCGATGGGTGTCTTGACCTTGATCCCGGGCCCCACGCTCACGGCAAATTTCCCAAAATCGATATTGTAAGAATCCCTGCTAACATTACCCGCATCAATAAACACCACTCCGCGGAATGCGTCAAGATAAGGAAGTGGGAAAGCGTAGTCCAGGTTCACGATCGCCATGGTCTGACCGCCCACGGCTTCACCGCCCTCCTGCGGACCCACGCGCCGGTAATTAAAACCGCGCACGGTGCCAAGACCGCCGGCAAAAAACCTGTCATAGGCCGGAGTCGTCGACGTCTTCCCGAACGACTGCGAGGAAGCCAACCGGGCCTGAAATTCGATCTGATGTTTTTTGTGGAACGTAAGATATTCCGTGTACCCAGACCTCAAAATATAATATTCCTGGTCGCCGCCGAGAAAACTTCCGATCAGCTCGCCTGCGAGATTGATCACGCGCCCCTTGGTCGGACTGAACACATTGTCACGATTGTCAAAGGTCGTGAACGCACGAAGTCTGGAAAGCCAATCCGGTCCGTCAAAATCCGTGACGGAAGCGGGAGAAGAGTCCGAGACATCTGTAAGTTCCACACGTTCAAGTGTATATCCGCCGCCCGCCCGCAGGACGTCTTTAAAAAGACGCGACAAAGTCGTCGAAGCGCCCATTCGTTTCTGCCCAAAGTCGGTGTTTTTGTCGTCCTGTCTTGTAAAAAAAAGATTCGTACCCCAGGAGATCGGTTTGTTGAAAAGATACGGTTCGACGAAACTGACATCGCCCTCCTGATTAATGGTCCCGAATTGCCCCCGAATCGAAAGCGACTGCCCACCGCCCGTGAAACGGGGCCAGTTGAGAATGTCGAAATTGCGCTGGGAGATCTCGGCAAAACCCATGAATGTGTCTATGGAACTGACACCGCCGCCGAAGGAAAGCTCGCCGGTGCGTTTTTCTTTCACGCGGAAAATGAGGTCCTTGCGATTCGCCCCGGCGTCTGTCGGCTCGGTATCGTAGGTGATCTCTTCAAAATAGTTCAGATTTTGGAGACGCTCTTTGGATTTCTCGATTTTCGCGCCGTCAAAGCGCTCACCTGGACGGATTCGGAGCTCGCGACGGATGACCTTGTCGCGGGTCTTGGTATTCCCACGGATCTGGACCTTCTCCACAAAATAGAGGTCCCCTTCCTGAATTTCGTACGTGATATCGACTTTTCCGCTGCTGCGGTTCAGTTTTACGTCAGGTACCACGCGGGCTTCGATATACCCCTCACTCGCATAGAACTGGCGGATCTTTTCCATGTCCTGCGCAACATAGAATTGCGAATAGGTCAGGCCGGGAAGCATTTCGAGCTGCTGCCAAAGTTCGGATTCCGGGAAAAGGGTATTGCCTTTAAACTTGATCTCGCCAGTCATATAATGCTGTCCTTCTTCGATCTTGATCAGAATCTGGATCGTGTTCCGGTCTTTGTTATAACTGAACTCCGGCAAGACCTTGACGTCCAGATAACCTTCCTTTTGATAGAAAAAACTGATTTTCTCAAGATCTTTCTCAAAGTCACTCTCCTTGAAGGTTCCGAACAAGAACCATTTTCTCTCTTTCGTTTTCATGAGCTTGGAAAGCTGCTTGGGTTTGAAAGCCTTCACCCCTTCGAAAGAGATCTTAGTGATCTTAAATTTTTTTCCCTCGAAAACCTTGATCGTGATCACGGCTTCTTTGGTCGTGGGATCCACGTTCACCGCGACCTGAAGGTCCACGAACCGGAATCCTTTGTCTGCGTAAAG
>CAYMER010000281.1:0-3292 GCA_964389345.1 uncultured bacterium
ATATTATTCTTACCAATAACGGCTACAAAGTTTTCAATATCGGGATCAAACAGCCGGTCGAGGCGATCGTAAAAGCGGCGATTGAAAATCGCGCGGATGCGATCGGACTTTCCGGTCTTTTGGTGAAATCGACCTTGATCATGAAAGAAGATCTTGAGGAGATGCACCGGCGCGGGGTGAAGATCCCTGTGATCTGCGGCGGCGCGGCGCTGACAGAACGCTTCGTGGAACGTGATCTCACCGAGGCCTATCGAGGGCCGGTTCATTATGGGCGCGATGCTTTTTCCGGTCTCAGGATCATGGAAAGTCTTAAAGGGACTGGCTCTCAAAAAAGGGGTCAGACCCCTTTTCCTGAAGGGCCGGAGAAAAAGGGGACTGACCCCTTTGTACCGCCCATCTCGACACCTCGGCGCGTGGATGGAATTCCTCACAGCGAGATCAAACCGCGGGGTCCTTCTTTTCATGTCCACCGGGATAATGCCATTCCCAAACAGCCATTCTTCGGTTACAGGATCCTGAAGAATATCCGGATGCTGGATGTGTTCCCTTGGATCAACAAGATCGCGCTTTACCGGGCTCATTGGCAGTTCAAGCAAGGGGACAGGACTCCGCGGGAGTTCGAACTTTATCTTCAGGAGAATGTAGAGCCCCTTTTCGAACGGTTCAAGGCGCAGACCATCCGCGAAAAGATCTTGGAGCCGAAGGTCATCTACGGTTTTTACAAATGCTATTCCGACAGGAATGATCTCGTGGTGCTCGATGGGTCGGGGCAAACAGAGCTCATCCGCTTCACATTCCAACGCCAGTCACGGGAACCTTATCAATGTATCGCGGATTTTTTCAGGCCGAAAGGGGGAGAGCTTGATGTTGTGATTTTCTACACGGTGACCATTGGCAAGCATGCCTCGGAAGTGGAGCAGAAGCTTTTCAAGGCGAACAAATATTCGGAATATCTTTATCTCCACGGGCTTTCTGTCGCGGCTGCCGAGGCATTGGCCGAGTACGCGCATCTTTTGATCCGTCGCGATCTTGGGATTGACCGCCAAGATAAACTTAAGAAGGATGAGATCTTCCGGCAGGGGTATCAGGGTTCGCGTTACAGCTTTGGGTATCCGGCCTGTCCGAATCTTGAGGACCAGAAAAAACTATTCCATCTTCTTCCGGCGGAAAAGATCGGGATCACACTCAGCGAAACCTTCCAGATGCATCCCGAACAATCCACTTCCGCCATCATCGTCCATCACCCGCAGGCGAAATATTTTTCAGTCTAGCGACTGAAAAATACAGACCACAGACCACAGACTGCAGACTAAACACCAAAAAAATCCCTCACCCTATCCCTCTCCCTTGGGGAGAGGACAGATGAGGGGACGAGTTTTTGCTGTAGTCTGTAGTCTCCGGTCTCTAGTCTATCTGCCGACCGGCAGTTTGAGTTTTTCCGCCAGCGCGCGATATTCAGCCCAGATCGCTTCCGGAGTATGGGTGCCGAATTGCTCGAGATATTTTTTGATCTCCTGGAGCTCTCCCTCCCACTCTGCAGGGTCTACCGAAAAAAGCTGCTCGATCTTGTCCTGGGGGATATTAAGCCCGGAAAGATCGAGATCCTTTGTTTCCGGGATGATCCCGATGGGGGTTTCTTTGGCGCCGACTTTACCTTCAATGCGGTCCATGATCCATTTTATCACGCGGATATTGTCGCCGAATCCCGGCCAAATGAATTTTCCGTTCTCATCGGTGCGAAACCAGTTGATGGAGAAGATCTTGGGTGCGTGTTTGAGTCTCTTTCCGACCGCGAGCCAGTGACCGAAATAATCCCCCATGTTGTAACCGCAGAAGGGGAGCATGGCCATCGGATCACGGCGGGTGGCGCCGACGGTTAAGGATGATGCTGCGGCAGTGATCTCGGAACCCATGCGGGTGCCTATAAAAACACCCTGCTGCCAATTAAGGGCCTCAGCGACCAGCGGGATGAGCTTTGCGCGTTTTCCGCCAAAAAGAATTGCTGAGATGGGGACGCCTTGCGGGTTATCGACTTCTTTGGAGAGGCTGGGGCAGTTATACATCGAGACCGTGAAACGGGAATTCGCGTGCGCGGCTTTGGTTCCCTTGGAAGGATCCCATGGCTGGCCTTGCCAGTCGGTCACATTTTTCGGCACGGCACCGTCCAAACCTTCCCACCAGGGCTCGTTCGTGTCATTATCGATCGCGGTGTTCGTGAAAAGAGTCGGGAAGAACTTGTTGCCCTTGAGCGTCTCGACCATCTTGGGGTTCGTCTTCATTGACGTGCCCGGTGCAACGCCGAAAAAGCCGGCTTCCGGATTGATGGCATAAAGACGTCCGTCCGGGCCGACATTAAGCCACGCGATATCGTCGCCGACGGTCCAAACCTTGTAGCCCGGAAGCGCGGACTGCATGAGCGCCAGATTCGTTTTTCCGCATGCGGAGGGAAGCGCTGCCGCGATGTAAGTAACTTTTCCCTTGGGATCTTCGACCCCCATGATGAGCATGTGTTCGGCAAGCCAGCCTTCTTTTTTTCCGAGGCAGGAAGCAATACGAAGGGCAAAACATTTTTTCCCCAGAAGCGCGTTACCGCCGTAACCGGAGCCGAAACTTTGAACCAGGTTATCCTGAGGAAAGTGCATGATGAAACGACGCTCGGGATTGAGATCGCCGACCGAATGAAGACCGCGGACGAAATTTTCAGAGCTTCCGATACGGTCGAGCGCTTCTTTTCCCATGCGGGTCATGATGCGCATGCTGACCGCGACATAGCAATTGTCGGTGATCTGGACGCAGGCCTTCGCGTAGGGGGACTTGGGATGGCCCATCATGTAGGGCATGACGTACATCGTGCGGCCCTTCATGCAGCCGTCGAAGAGAGCCGTCATTTTTGCCTTGGCTTCTTTGGGGTCCATCCAGTTATTATTCGGGCCCGCGGTCTCTTTGTCGGGGTGACAGAGGAAGGTCAACTGCTCGGTGCGGGCGACGTCATTGGGATGAGAATAGTGGAAATAGGCATTCGGCCAGTTTTTGTCGTTCAATTTCTTGAAAATGGGTTTTCCGTTAAGCCGTTCCTCCTGGATACCGATTTCGATCAGTTTTTTTGCTTCGGCTTCCGAGCCATCGCACCAGTGGATTTTGGAAGGCTTGGTCAGTTTGGCTTGTTCTTCTACCCATCTTTCAAGCGGCGTCGTCATTTTAAAGCTCCTTTGTATAGGGAATTGGACCTTGGATACGGTCCCAATACTAATCAATCGAAGCGAAACTGAGATTGGGGCCGTCCAAATTACCA
>CAYMER010000282.1:0-4639 GCA_964389345.1 uncultured bacterium
GGTGCGGAAGTTTAAGATTGAAGTTCTTTAAGTTGTGGGTTTTGACCCCACGAAGCTGGATCGCATCCAAGGGCGGATCAGGACTTGACCTCGCGGCCTAAAGCTTCGCCAATGGCTTCCAGAAGCTTTTTGCCGCCAAAAACTTTTTGGCTCTTCGGATTGTCCGGACTAATGCAAACCGACGTGGTCTCGCGATCTACGCGTTTGACCACGAATGTAATGACCCGCAGATCCGAGTCATCCAGACGGCTATAATCCGTGTCCCGCACGCTGATGATGCCTCTTTCTTTATCGGTCTCCTCAATCTCCCAGTTCGCTATAGAATTCAGGGCCTCTATCGTCCTGAGATAGGTCAGATCATACGGCAGCTTGTAGACAAGCACTTCATCATTGGGCGGAAGAACTTCCCCGACGGTATTGCATCCGGCAAGACCCAGACCAAAGATCAGAATAAGAAAAAATTTTGAAATAGGATTCATGGCATTTCTCCTTGGCCCCGTTAGAAAATCAGGATCCTAGACTTGATGACTTTTGTCATCCCCGCGAAAGCGGGGATCCAGGGTCTGGATTCCCGATAAAACCATTCGGGAATGACATTCTCAAAACCCCTTAAAATTTTCCGGTCATGCGCACGAACGGCCCATGACTCTTGAAGCTGTTCGTGTCGCGTAAGTCGTCACTAAAGTCGGTGAAATTATACCCCACTCCGAGCCTGACGTATTCATAAAATTCGCGGTCAATCTCAATAAGCGCCCCCTGCTTGAAAGTGTCCAGGGCATACGACTGCATCAGGATCCTGTATTCCAAAGCCAGGTCCCATTTGCGCGTCACATGGAAATTGATACGGTTTGCGGTAAGGAACGTGCTGACATTCACCGTATCGCCCACGGAGGTATTGATTGTGGAATACTTGAAAGCCAATTTCTCGACCAGACCGAAATAGCGGTTCAAGTCATACGCAATATCCGTCGCGAGAATTTGGGCTGATTGGTCAAACTGGTACCCGCCGTAATTATTGTCGCTATATTGCTGGTCGGAACCAAGATCCTTGAGATAAGTGTACCGCGCCAGTAAATTCAGCTTATCATTTTTGATGGGACGGTAGGCGAACCCTGTACTGCACTCCACAAAAGTCGCCGGGTTGTTGCCAGGATCATATTGACGGGTTTTCCCATAATTGAAGTAGGAAAGAAAACCAAGATCTTCGGTGAGCTGGTAACTGAGAGAGTTGCGCGTGACGATCTGTCCCATCTTCGGCGCATCCTGATCGTGGCGCAATTCCCAATAGGTCCGCGCCCGAAGTTTCTTACCGTCCGCGTAGGCGAGACTCGCACCGGCTGTGTTGAAATCATTGGCGCGAGCAAGCGAATTCTGGGCCGCTTGATCGATCAACCGCGTGCTGGAATTCTGTAAATGACGGCGCTCGTACTTGGCTCCGTAATCCCAATGGTCCCCCGCCTTCCCTTCATAGCCCAAAATGTCCACGTAGCCGTCGTTGCCCTGATACGAAGAATATTCGCGCTCCGAATACATGCGTGACTTTTCGGTGAGTGCGAACGAATTTCCGATAGCCGTCGCGAGCGTTTTGTCCCCGATCCCACGATCGATAGAACGGATGTTCGCGTAGCTTCGGGCACCGTTTCCATGCTGGCGCTCAAACCCGAAATAGGTGGAATCTCCAAGAGGTCCCACCATCTCTTCCAGGTAAGCAAAAAGATTATTCACGAGCTCGTAACGCACGCCGCCACCGAACTGCTGGTCGTTCTTTCCTCCCATCGCGGTCTGGACTTTGATATACGGAAGCAGACGGTCGTTAATGTGGTAGCCCAACTTGCCCGTCACGCCGTTCTTGAAAGGGATCTGATTCGCGAGATCCGGCGTCAGATTCGCAACATCCTGGACCTGATCCAGATTGCGGTTCTGATATTCCAGTTCCGCGAGGTATTGCCCGTCATCGTAAACGATCTGCGCGGTCTGGGTGTCAAGCGCCTGGAAGGGCGCCCAGGTGTCCGTCACATCCAGCGGCATCAACTGACTGAGAACCGCGTTGTGATCGAAACGATATCGGACAGCCAAACTGTCCGTAAACTTGTACCGTGCAGCTACGCCATATTTCTCAAAGCCTTCCTGATCGCGCATATAGCCGTTCGAAAACCCTGGATTCACGCCCTGGACATAGCCAGTCGTTTCCAAACCCTTCACAGGTTCCGAAGATCCTCGAATGAGATAAGCGCTTTCCTGGGGCCGCGTGTGTCTTCCCACCAAGGGACTTAAGTCCGCGAAGCTGATCCCGCCGTCATACGAAATCGAAGTTTCCGTTTGCTGGCCGATCGTCCGGGCATATTCCGCCGTAAGCTTCGTATTCCGCCCGAATTTCAGCATACCATCCACGCCGACCATGTCGTAATCCGAACCCACCCGTTTTTCCGTGACCCCGGTCGCGCCGATCCTCAAATGATCCCCCATCCAGGTGTAAGCCCGTATGCCTTGGTTCGGGATCGAGGCCTCCGAAGAACTTGGATCGTATTCGTAATCGACGATCAAATACACCGGATCACCATCAAGGATATCGGTCGAAGTCATCGTATCGGCTGCGGCCACAGAGGAAAGCGGCCGGGAAAGAAGGATGCGTCCCTCCCCATAAATGATCTCATAATCGGTGCCTTCCTGAAGGTCATAACTAGCGACCGTCATATTCTGGATATTGTCGCGGATCTCGACCCGGATCTTTTCGCTACCTTCGATGATGTTACGGTTGCGTGTATAAAAAAGTGAACCACCTGTGGCATAAAGTTCGTTATGGTCCGCCCGGTGGTCGGAATCAGCATAAAAAACTTTGAATCCGCGCGCGGGGTCGCCATAAGCCGTACTCTGAACCGTATCAAAATTGACTTTCAGCCCGGAAAGTGTGCGGTTATACGTGGCAAGCTCCGTATCCGTGAACTCGGTCTTGAAACTTCCCCATTGGGCATAAGAACGGTCCATCTCGACCAAGACAAAAAGATGCTGGGTCGTATCCTGCGCCTGGTAATCACGCGTCGAATTGTCCCCATAGATCGGATAGTAATCGTCCGGATTGAGATTCGTAAAAAGCGCGGAGCGCTTGTCGGAGGTGTCGTATTTAGCCTTCACGAGAAATTTGCCCTTGAGTTTTCCCTTCAGAAAAAAGGACAGGCGCCCGTCTTCGCGGAATCCGTCGCGGTAAACGTCTGACTCCGCGGCCTCCATCGCACCGCTGGCCTCATTAAAGCCGAATTGTTCTTCTCCCAAGGCCACCATGAAGAACGTGCTGTCTTTGACCTTGATCTCCTTATTAAAACTCGTGGTCTCACCCTCCGGCGTGATCGCGGAAATATTCACCGTGTACGTTCCGGGCTCCACGAAGAACTCCTTCTGGAACATGCCGCTTTCCCCGTCGACAGCCACAGGCGTATCGTTGATCTTGATCTTGTTATTGGGCGGCGTTTTTCCCTGAACACGAACCACGGGTTTCGCTGTGAGCGGGATACTGCGCTTGCCGTCCTTAAAGAGATTAAAATCGCCGACCGGAGGGATCTCGGGGTGATAGTTCGCCCTCGCCTTCGGGTCCTGCTTAGTCATGACCTCGAAAAATTTAAGCGCGGTCCAGTCCTCGCGATTCTTCGCATCACGGACTTTCAGCTGATAAGAATAAATGCCCGGCTTGATCAAAAGGCCCGATTCTGTGATCCCGGACCAGGTAACTTCCGGAGGCGGCTGCCCGACGCCGTAGCCGACCCACACAGGCTGCCCCATTTCGTCACGGACCTCCACGGTCCATTTCTTGATGAACTTCCCGTAATTATTATCGAACGTGAACACAGGCTCTTTTTCAAGAACTCCGACCCCAAGCTTCACAACAGGCGGAGACATCTGAACATCCAGGGTCGGCCGCGAAACATCCACGCCCTGCGTGACCATCACCGTCAGATCTTTTTGAAAATTTTCAGGAATCCCGGACGGAGGCAAAAGCACTGCAAAGTTCGCCTTATTCATAATGCCCGCCGTGGTCTTCACAAGATACGCCTCTTCGGTGATAAACTTCGTCCCTTCGGGCAGGCTGTGCCCGTCGATCTTGACCACGTGCCGGCCGGGGCTCACCCCGGGAATATGATAAAGACCATTTTCATCGGTCACGATGCCGATGCCTTCTTCGGTATAAAGCCGGACCCAGGGAACGCCCTCTTCCCCCTTATCCTGAACGGTGTTCTGGTTAAGATCGTTAAAAACCTTCCCGATGATTGTCCCCTGTTCAAAAACCGGATCGCCCTGAACCAGGAATTTCACGGTCGCTGTTTCTGAAAGATTACTGCTTCCCACAATGACGAATTGCATGGAATATTCTGACCCGAGCTTGACCCCGCTCGTGACAAGCATCACAAAACTTGTGGTGAATTCCGAGCCCGGGATCATGGTTCCGATCGGAATGATCAAAGACCCTTCCCGGTAGGTTGCCGGATTGCCGTTCACGCGTATCGACTTTGCGTCATAATCGAAACCGCGCGGAATCGTGGCTCTCAGCTCAACTCCCGTAAAAGTAACCTCCGAAGCTTTATTGAAACTGGCGTTGATGCCGACCGCATCACCGGGCACCACATTCTTTTTGGAAGCTGTTACGATC
>CAYMER010000283.1:0-2816 GCA_964389345.1 uncultured bacterium
GTCCGGATATGTTTCTCTGGCTATTTCAAATAACCTGGTGTGCGGATAAACGACCGCCATGAAAAACATGGGCAGCCAAAGTTCCGAGTCCAACGCCCATTTCTTCGTCATTTCCATTTCTTCCCGGGTTTCACCGGGGAAGCCGATCATGAAAAGGCCGTGGGTGATTATATGCTCTTCGTTAGTCCAGCTTGTAATCCGACGCGCTTTATCCAGATCCACATTTTTGCCCGGCAGTTTCTGGATTCTGGGGGAGGCAGTGTCGATCGCATACGTAATAACATAGCAGCCGGCTCTTTTCAGCTTTTGGATAAGCTCCCTGTCCATCATGTCGACGCGTAAAGCGTTTGGGAAAGCCAGGGTTATCTTTATGCCTTTCTCTGTTATCAGGTCGCATATGCGTTTGGCGCGGGCAAGGTCGATATCGAAAATATCGTCCACCACATGAATTTCTTTCACGCCGTATTTGCCGGTGGGCAGTTCAATTTCGGCCAGCACGTTCTCCGGGCTTCTTAATCTTGCCTTCTTTCCGAAGATGTCGTGGCAATAGGCGCAATGGAACGGGCATCCCCGGCTTGTGAGAATAACGGCTCAGGACTTGGACCGGCAATAGCCGTTCATGCTGGCGACTTTGGCATAGCGGCCGAAATCCACCAGGTCCCGGGCGGGAAAGGGGGGAGAGTCAAGGTCGTCAATTGTCTCGCGTGGAGCGGCCAATATTACCCGGCCGTCTTTTTTGAAAGCGATGCCTTTTACATCGTCGACCGGCTGCTCGGCCATAAGTTTTCTCAGCAGTTCCGGAAAAGTGCGCTCGCCTTCTCCGATAACAGCTAAGTCGATATCGGGATTTTCCAAGGCCTGATCGTAAAAAAACTTCGCGTGGGGACCGCCGAGTATTGTAAGGCATTGCGGGTTAAGTTCCCTGGCTATGCGGGCGACCTGCGCCATTTCATCGGCCTCCACGCTGATACAACTGAAGCCGATCACATCAGGCCTGAATGCGTTTATACGCTCCTGCATCTGTTTAAGATCAAGGTTGTAAAGGGCCTGCTCAACCAGGTCTATTTCAAACTGTCCGGGGAAATCCCGGCGTAAAACGGAGATAAGGTAAAGGAGTCCCAAAGGCTGGGCAAAACCACCCCAGGGGATCCGTATCCCCGGCCTGATCAGCATAATTCTTTTGATCTTCATGAATATCTAAGCTTCAAATAAAAACGTAACTATACGCATATACGGCTTTGCGCCGCTTCGGACCACGATCAAATATAATTTTCCGCCGATCAGGGAAGGGATTCCCTTCTCCAGCAATTTGGCTGTACCCTTATTATCGCCTATGCTGTACGCAAGTTCCGGGTAATCCAATTTGACGCAAACATCGTTTTCGCAGGCCTTACCCGTATGAATCCTCATTGCCCACATGGCTTTTGCAGGGAATTCCTGAAGATAGTCATCATAGGTTGTCAGCGTGACCATAAAGTCAAAAGCCTTTTCCGTCCGGGCATGATGACGTATCCTTAAACAGAATTCTTTGCGGCCATCAGATCCCGATAAGGGGAAAAGGCTGTAATCCGCAACAGGCTTTTGAAAAAGCCACCTTGCATTTCCCATTACAACAGCGCAATCCGCCGTGTGCCTGCCCCACTGAATAATTGTATGCGCGACGTTGAATGGTATTTTCTTTTCCAAAACAATCGCGCCCTTTTCCAACTTCAGGCTGTATTTTGAAAGCAAGGCGAGATACCATTTTCCGGCCGTGAACAAGATCCGGGGATATTTTTTTAGAAGTCTGCTTTTCATGCAAAATCTTACCAATGAAACAGGGAAAAGTCTGTTTATGGCCATACCCTTTATGCAATTCCAGAAAAAGCCTCGCTTATCCCGCGACAAAGATATATACATGTAAAAATTGTTAAGCGCTTTGGAGGTATACTGTTCAAGGTCACCATCGGTTATCGTTTTATCATCCAGCGCTTTTTTGGTTAAAGGAGTCTCGGGGAACCAGCACAGAGAATAATACTGTATCTGGAACGGATAGGGCAATTGCATCAACAGTTCCGCGGTACGCTTTTCATCCTGGTCGGTTTCATAGGGGTTATCGCCAATAATATCATACCGGGTGGTAACCCCTATTTTATCCGCGAACATCGCGAACTCTAAAAGATCACGATTGGACTGTGCTCTGGAGAAAAGATGCCTGGATATCTCCTCACTGCCGCTCTGTATGCCCACACAAGCGATGTCAAGTCCGGCACGCCGCAGCTTGATCAGGATTTCCTTGTCGGCACGCAAGGGATGCGTATAACATGTAAAAGGTTTCCCGATCTCTCTAAGGTACTGGCCGCAAAAATTATTTATCCATCGGGCGTCATAAGTAAATATATCGTCCCAAAACCTGACCCTGTCAAATTGCCGGTTCGCCGCCGCGTACTTCAATTCGCCGATAACATTATCCACGCTGCGTCTTCGCAGGTAATTGCCCTTCCCCTCGTATCTCTGTTTCAGTATGCTATTGGAGCAAAATGAACAGGCGTACATGCAGCCTCTGGAGGTCATAATCGGATACGCGCTTCTTTCACAGGCCGAAGTAAGCTCGTACTCTCTGGCGATCCTGCCGCTGTCTATCAAAAATTTATTGTCCCTGTCCACGAAATCGGGGAAAGGCAGCTCATCAAGATCCGCTATCAACGGGACCAGTTCGTTTTTTTCAATCCCATTCCCATTTTTTATCCACAAATTCCCTATGCCGCTTATCGGCTCATTATTCTTAAGCTTCTCCGCCAATTCCAGCATGGGGATCTCCCCCTCGCCTACGCACA
>CAYMER010000284.1:0-4726 GCA_964389345.1 uncultured bacterium
CCCATCCGCTTTCAAAACACGTCAAGATCCTGAAAAGTTACGCGACCGCGACGACGGCCAATCTTTCGGAATTCAATCACCAGGCCGAGGTGACGATCGGCGGGATCATTGACACGATGAAAGAGATCCTGACGAAAAAGGGAGACAAGATGGCATTCCTGAGCCTTCAGGACCTGAACGGTTCCTGCGAAACGGTGGTGTTCCCGAGCGTTTATAAGGCGGCCGGGAATTTGCTCCAGAAGGATGCGCTTGTCTTTATCAAAGGTAAGGTCGATGCACGTGACGATGTGGCGAAGCTCCTGGCCGATGAGATCGTCCCCTTGGAGGAAGTTCCCAAGCGTTATACCCGCATGATCGCCATCAATCTCAAGACCGCAGGACTTGGAACGGAGGTTTTGAAAGAAGTCCGCAAGATCCTCATGGCCCACAAGGGGAGCACGCCTGTTTATCTCACTTTGCAAGACCCCAAAGGGCGCATGACGGTTCTGGATTCCGGTGACAATCTCAAAGTTGCGACTTCGGAAGTTCTCTTCGAGGAACTCGAGCGTCTTCTAGGCGAAAATTCCGTCAAAATCCGTTCGTAGCACTGTGTTATGTTCGATTTGAAGGGTTCACAGTGCTTGTGCCGCGAACTTATAAGATTAAAAAAACGCAGCCCTAGAGGGAAATCCTCGTTAACTCTAGCTGTTGCATGCAGTTACAACTTAAATTACTTGACAAAGTTCTCGCGATTTGTTATTTTTCTCGCATCTTCAAACAGGACAAGCAGTTGGGTAAAAACTCTCTTGCTTCTTCGTTACAGGAGGTGACACTTGACTAAAAAAGATATTGTGATGAAAGTTTCGAATGAAACGAATCTCACCCAAATCGATGTCAAGAAGATCGTCCAGAAAACCCTCGATGTTATTTCTGACAGCCTTCAGCGCGGCGAGACCGTGGAGCTCAGGAATTTCGGTGTGTTTAAAATAAAAAACCGTCGCGGCCGTTTGGGACGCAATCCCCGGACCGGAGAAGAAGTGACAGTTCCCGAAAAAAAAGTCGTGGTGTTCAAGCCTGGGCTCATCTTAAAGATCAAGGTGAAGTAGGGAAGTGTGAGGCGTGCCCGGATATTCTGAGGCGCGAAAGTAATTTCCAAGGATTTTAAGGAGGCGGGTATGGCAGAAAAAGGCAAAGTGAAGTGGTTCTCCAACGTCAAGGGCTTCGGGTTCCTCCGAAAGGAAGGGGAGGAAAAGGACATCTTCGTCCATTATTCCGTGATCCAGGGGGAAGGTTATAAGCGTCTCAATCCCGACGAAGAAGTCGAGTTCGACATCGTGCAGGGAGAAAAGGGACCGCTGGCCCAGAACGTTGTCCGCCACAAAAAACCGAAAGAAGAAGGGAAGGCTGAGGCTGCTCCCGCTGATAAAAAAGAAGTAAAGAAGTAAGAAGCTGAAAAGAAAGAAGCTCCGGCCAAGAAGTGAGCTTTTCGGCGTCATCTTAAAATAGGATTCGACCCGCGGGGCCTTCCCGCGGGTTTTTTTCGCCCCGCCTTTGGCGGGGACGAATCCGCCACGCTGTTTGGCGGATAGCACATCACCCGAAGTCTGGGTGAGGACGAACCCGCCGTGCTGTGTGGCGAGCCCGGATTCATTCCCGAACGCATAAGGGATCTTCGATGTCTGAAAGAAATAAACCAAGAAAACTGCGCCGGTTCTTTACAGCCCAGACCTTACAAAATATTCCGCATGATCTTTGGCTCGAGCCGGCCGAGACTCATCATCTCCGGGATAGTCTTCGTCTCAAACCGGGGGATGCCTGTCTTGTGACGGATGGCCAGGGAGGCGAAGCCGAGGCGATAGTCGGTGAATCTGCAGTGGATGGACGCACCTGTCTGCACATTCAAAGGATCCTTATCAAAACAGGTTCTTTTAACGATGCTATCACGCTCAGGGTTTTTCAAACGATGCTGCGCAAGGGCAAGACGGATCTTCTTGTCGAAAAAGCCCAGGAACTTGGCGTGTATGAGTTCCATCCGATCGTTTCAGAACATTGTGAAGTCCAGATTGCAAAAGAAAAAACCGGGAAGATCGCCCTGCGCTGGAACCGTATCGCGCGTGAGGCGAGTAAACAATCCGGGAGTCTTCGGATCCTCAAGATCGAAGCGCCTCGAAGTTTCAAAGAAGCTCTCGGAGATCTTTCCGGCGATGAGCCCGTCGTGATCTTTCATCCGGGTCCGGATTCCACCTCTTTTCCAAAGTGGCTTGCTGAGATCCGGGGACTTAAAGGCACGATCAAAGCGCTGAATATTTTTATCGGGCCGGAGGGCGGTTTTTCGGAAGAAGAGATCCGTTGGGCGAAATGGCACCGGGGAGCGAAGAACCTTCAGCTCGTCGGCCTGGGGGAAGTTCTTTTCAAGGCGGACACCGCTGTTATCGGTATTGTCGACTCACTCAGGATCTCAGGTATTCTTTCCGCATGATTACCCGTTTATTTTAATAGGAGAATCATGGCCCCGCAGTCTTCTTCCCCAAAAAACGTCCGGCTCTACACGCTTGACTGCAAGGTCAATCAGTACGAGACTCAAGGAATGCCCGAGGCCCTGGAACAAAAAGGCTACCGGGATATTGAAGGGCAAAAAGGCGTCCCATGCGATCTCGTGGTCGTGAATACTTGCACCGTGACCCAAGATGCGGACCGGACGAATCGATATTGGATTCGCCGTCTCCGGCGCGAACATCCCCAGGCGCGTCTTGCGGTGACCGGCTGTTATACGGAAAAGAACCGCGCCGAACTCGAAGCGATGCCGGAAGTGGACCTTATTTTTTCGAACGAAGAAAAACCGCTCCTTATGGAGAAGCTTTCGGATCCGGCGAAGGTTTGTAGAGCCGGGCGATCGGATAAGGCCGCGGCGGTTTTCATGCCGCTTTCAATCTCACGATCGGAAGGAAAGACCCGCGCTTATGTGAAGGTTCAGGACGGTTGCAATCATACTTGCAGCTTTTGCAAAGTGTCGATCGTGCGCGGGCCTTCACGCAGCCGTGCGTTGTCTGAAATCCTGGAAGAGGTGGTACGGCTCAGGGACGGCGGTTACCGGGAGATCATTCTGACCGGCATCCAACTCGGGGCTTATGGTCTCGATCTTGAGTCCCGCTCCCATGCGGGGGGACGGCATTATTTTTTGCGGGATGTGATCGAAGCCTGTGCCCGGGTGGAAGGGATTGAACGCATCCGTTTGAGTTCGATCGAGCTAACGGATCTTGACCATTCCCTTCGCGAAGCTTTCCTGAGCGTTTCAAAACTATGTCCGCACATGCATCTTCCGCTTCAAAGCGGGGACAACGAAGTGCTTGCGCGGATGAACCGGCGTTACACCCGGGAGGAGTACCGGGACGTGGTCCTTCAAATGAAGGACCACGTCCCGGATTTTGAATTGAGTCTGGATGTGATGGCCGGATTCCCCGGCGAGACAGAGGCGCAATTCGCAAATACTTTGGAATTACTTGAAATTCTCAAGCCGCTTAAAACTCATGTGTTTTCGTACAGTCGTCGGGAAGGTACGCTTGCTTCCGGATGGAAAACTCTTCCGGTTCAAGTGGTTCGCGACCGGGTCCGGCGGCTGATGACATTGAGCGAGCGTATTTCCAGGAAGGTCCGGAGCCGGTACCTGGGCCGTACGCTTGAGATCCTGGCGGAGCATGAAAATGACCGCTCCGGGGTGTCGGAAGGTTTTACGCCGAATTTTCTCAAGGTCTTTTTTGAGTACCCACGGAACGTGCAAGGGTGTATCATACCGTTCAAATTGACCGAACTTTTTCAGGATGGCTTCCGGGGTATCCCTGGCTTGCCCCGTTAGAGATTAGTAGAAATGGTTTTGAATGTAAGCGGCAAAAATGTTCCGAACTTCAACCGCAAATTTTTTTATAAAATCTCTTACGGGGTGAACTGAATGGAATGGTTCTGGAAGATGGTCGATCATCTCCAAAAAAGCGTCGCAGGCTCGGCCCTTCAAAGTTTTTCTCCGAGCGACTGGTTTTTTTTATCCGTGATTTTTTTTGGGCTGGTGCAGGGAAGCCGTAAGGGCTTTAGCGACATGTTCGGGAAGCTCTCGGGGATATTCCTTGTGAGCATGCTGACGGTGAGTTTTTATTCCAGCGGAGCCGTCTATCTGAACGCGATGCTTCCTGTCCTTTCCCTAAAAGTCGCCGAAATTGTTTCTTTTTTTCTGCTAACCATCTTTCTCTGGCTCTCCGTCTCGTGGTGCATCAATATTTTCGGAATTCTTTTCAAAGTAGAAGCCAAGGACTTTTAAAAACCTTGGGAGGAATGGCTTTTGGAGTTTTGCGCATGATACTTTTACTCAGTTTTCTTGCGCAATTTTTTCTCTTGCTTCCCATTGAGCCCGTGCAGCAAATCTTCAAGCAAGGACGCACCTGCACGGGTTATACAATCTCGCGATTCGTTCCCGATCTTCACAAGATTGTTGTAAGCCCCTTCTGCAAGCCGGTCCTTAAAAAACCCGTGGAATCCTACAAGGTCGGCGGGTAGAAAAAAGACGCGTTATGGAAGAAAAAAACTCCGGGGCGCGTTTCGAAGATCATGTAGTTGAACAAGTCAGTGCGGCCAACGATATCGTCGAGATCATTTCCCAATACATTCCGCTCAAACGCGCCGGCAAGCATCTCAAGGTCTGTTGTCCTTTTCATCAGGAAAAATCCCCTTCTTTCATGGTCCAGCCCGAAAAGCAGAT
>CAYMER010000285.1:0-5126 GCA_964389345.1 uncultured bacterium
CGGTGCGGCTTCGGCAGGAACCTAATGAAGGTTCTGCCCGATCCGAGGCGCGGAATGTTCAGGGACGGTTCTTGAATGTTCAGGCCGGCAAGGAGCAAGAACCGTCCCTGACCGGTGTGTCGCGTGCGGAAGTGAGGGATGCGGCGTTGGATGAGCTCCCCGAAGGTGTCACCGCCGCTTCTGCAAAAAAGCGGGCGAAACTGTTGCAAGTCCACAAGGCTGCATTAGAGCTTACGGCCGCCGGCGAAAAACCCACCAGCCAGGCGATTGCGAACCGGACGGGTTTACGGGCCCAATATGTTTCGGGGCTTGGCGCCGAACGGCTCACTCGGCTCGGAGGTGTTCTCGAAAAAGAAATGGATCCGAAAAGGAAAAAAGAGCAACAAGAAAGATGGTACGCGCAAATGCCCGAAGTCGTTCGACGCCTTCAGTCGGATAAAGAGACCCGGATGAAGGCGCCCACCCGGGTCCTGGTTGTTTCAGAGTGGAAACGGATCACCGGCCAGGACAACGGGCCGACGTATCCTCAAATGTGCCAACTGGACTGGAAGATGCTTATCCGGGCCGGGGTCTCGTCGGATAAGGTCCAGGATCCCCAGCTCATCGCCTCAAGGGAAACGGCCGAGCTGGGATGGGTGGAAAAGATCGTCCGGAAACTGAGTGCGGAAGGTATCGCGCCGACGGTCCCTCAGGTCGCGGCGAATTCCAAAAGGCTTTGCAAGCACGAGCTTTCCGAGGCAGACCTGCGCAGTTATGGCTGGGAAAAACTCGAAAAAAGCGGAGTGATAAAACGCGAGTTTACGGATCCCCAACTTCGTGAGGAAAGGGTGCGCCGGGCTTTGGCCCGGATCAAAGTAGCGGGAAGTTATAACGGCCGTATCTATGAAACATTGGCTGCGGAAATGAACCGGGACCCGGATCCCGAAGAACGCGAAATCCTTAGCGGTAACACACTTTTCAATTGGGTAAGAGCTCACCCGCAATTCGGGTTCAAAGGCAAGATCGAAAAAATGTTTTCAGGACTGAAGACCCTGAAAGGGGCAGAGACAGAAGGAGTTCCAGAAGAACGGCCCGCGACCGGTTCATCGGAAGTGTCTTCGCAGACGAAAGGACAGACAGCGGCGCCGGTTCCGGTCCCGAAAATTCCTTCGTCTGGCGATTCCGTCAAGAAAGCGGAGCTTCCTCTGGTGCCTGGGACCTCGGAGGATTTGAGAAAACGTTTACTGAAAGCGCGCGACAGTTGGGCGACGGTTTTTTCGAATAATGGCACGAGGCTGGCCGCGATCTCCGACGGCGGTGCGCGGAAATTGAACATTGCGTTTGAAAAGAGCGAAGCATCCTTCCAGGCTTTTTCTCAGGCAGTTCTTTCCGGACCGAAGAATAAAATTTCCGATGACCGTGCGCTCCAATGGTATCAGGAGCGTCTCAAAGAGGGGCATGCGGGAATCAGGGACGCCGCAAAATTGAACGTGATATTGATGGCCTATGAAAAGGCGGGTGAAAAGACGAAGGCCGTTGAAAAAACAAAGGTCAATGCGGACGAAGATGAAGAGGAGCTCTCCGATGAAGCTTCCGCTCTCCGGGAAGTTCTGGAAGAACTTGATATTCCAAAGAAAAAAATCAATTTGCTGGATCTGGAAGAAATGTGGACGGTCTATGATCAGGCGAGCCCGGATGTCTTCAGGGACTTTTTCGATACGTCGGAGCTTGATCAATATGTGACACTTCCGGAATTGGTCGATGCCATCAGGGAGAGCCTGAACGAGGAGGAGGATGATGATTCCACCGATCCGGAAGATCCCGCTGCCCGCTCCGAAGTAAGGAACGACTTGGCGTCGGGCGTCACGATCGGTGGCGCGGTCCTTGGAGGATTTCTTGGCGTTATTCTTTTTCCGGAGATCTCTTTGGCGGGAGTGTTTGCCGTAATACTGGGATCGGGCGTTCTTGGCTACGGAATCGGCTGGTGGCTTGCCTCTATTCCGAAAGTCCGCCGCGTCCGGCCCCGGACGGCACCCAAGCCGTCTGTTCCGGCAATTCCCAGTGCGAATGAGGAGAGCGGTATCTTCGAACCGGGCGACCGGATCCTGATCGGAACTGGAATCGAGGTCGAAGTAGGATCTTTCTGGGGGAGTGACCGGCAACTGGAGCTTAAGACCGTTGCGCCGGGCGATTATATTATCTTCTATCGCAATCTTTGGAAAAAACGCCATGGCAGCATCTATCCCCGCGACGCGATCGGGGATCACACCCGACCGGTTTCTATGCATTTGTGGGCCAATGACGAGATCGTGATCGGGACTGCTGAGGAGTTGAATTTCCCAAGGCAAGGCGTTTACGAACGGATCGTTCAGGTCCGGACGGAAGGATTTGAATCCGGGAACGATCGCGTCCGGATCCGTGTGAGCGCACCGGCTGCCATGCCCATCCGATTCGAGCGTATTGATGAAGCCCCGGTCTTAGAATCGGTACCCAGCATCGACGGTCCTGAAAAGCTTCGCTCGGAACTTCGCCAGGAAGTGAATCTGCAGGAATATAAGAAGAATCTATTCGATATAAGGCTCGAGGCCGGAGCCAGAGATGTTGCCGCCGAGATTCAAAAAATCATGTCTCCTCCGGTTCGTGACGCCACGGCCCACCGTTCGGAAACTCGATCTTCAAGTTTCCGCACTGAGAGGATTAATCCCGTACGTGCCGAGGCTCGGGAGATCAAGACTGCGGACGACCTCGCGGATTATATAGATGAGACTGTGGAGGCGATCAACTTGTCCGTCGGAAAAGGCAAGGAAGTGTCCATTTCCGAGATCATCCGGGACCCTCAAAAATACGCGGACGAATTTTACGGCCCGCTTTTCGAGCTTTTCTTTATGAAACTGCGAAAGGATTTTGAGGATGCCCAGGGGTTCGTCGATCATTGCCGAAGCATTCTGAGGGAACGCGGGGCGCAAACGCTTCGTGAGGCGATGGACAAGCCCTCCGCCGAAATGCTAGGACTCTTACGTAAGATCCACCACGACGGGCATCCCGAGAACGCCTCCATCGATTTTTACGGCCAGCTCCTTTCTTTTTTGACAACCAACCTGGAGGTTCACCTTAGACATTTGTACGACGAGTTGATCCAGACCCGGCCCGGGATCGCGATCGCCCGGGAAGGGGTCTCCTATCACAGTCGTGCGGAAAGCACCATTCGTCTCTATGACAAGGGGATCTTGTACGGGGCCCAGAAAGCGGTCGAAAAATACCAAAAGGTTCGCGACAGCTCCTTTGACCGGACAAAGCTCGATGTGAACGGACGGAGAAACGGCGCTCATGCCGAAAAGATCTTGGCGGGGCTCAATTCCTGGGAGAAGCAAGCGAAGAAAATCCAGGATGAACGTGGTAGACAAGTTATAAGAGACCGTATCGCGAATTTTAAAAAGTCCGCGGTCGTTGTCGAATACGATTCGGACCTGCTGCTCATTATCGCGGACACCGAGCGCAACGTTGCCCGCCCCTTCGGCACAGAGAGGTTGACGCACGCCATTCATGGTTCTTCAGCATTTTTTGATGAGGCCACGCCGGAAGAACTTGCGGTTTGGATGAACGGTGCGCAGGAATGGCTGGATATTTATGTGGACTGGAGAGAAATGTATTCGCAAATCCAGGCCGATCGCCGGAACGCTGCCGTGAACGATGAATTCGCGAGTGTCGTTGAAGAGTCCCGGTCAAGGTTCAACCTTCATTTCTTCAGCATCGAGGATCTCGGGCTTATTCCGGTGGAAGCCCAGCGGGAACACTGGCCGGAAGGCACGACGGGTCCCACGCTGGAACAGATCCTTGCCGCCCGCATGAAAGGGCACGTGCTGAAGCGTTACAAAGGCTTCCTGAGTTCGATGATCGATGAAAATGAAAAGGCGGAAAAGTTTTTTGCGGAAGGATGTCAGTTGCAGGCCAAAGATCCCGAGGCCAGGGGGACGGTGAGACAAAGATATGCTGCGAGGGAGCCGTTCGCCCAGGCGCATACGATCTATGCGAGGCTTTTGAACCGGTACGAGGCTATGGGAATGTACGAGCGTGCGCGAAAGACATTTCGCAAGCTTGTCTACACAACGGCCGCGGTCCAGCTTTACGATTTTGGCGGTCTTTTGCCGCATCACTTGGAGATGGAGCTCGTTTTCATCGCGCTTCGTCTGGGTCTTTGGGACGATTTCTTTAACGAGCTCGAGATCGCCTGGACAGGGCGGCCGGACCCGGAACGCGGGATCAGGGACGAGATTCTCGAGGGGAAAAAGCGTCGTGGGTACCCGCGGAAGTTGACAGACATCAATGTTGAGGAATCAATACGCATTCTGAGCGAGACATGGTTTTCCACAAATTTGAAGTACGCAATGAAGGCTCAGCTTTTGGCAGTGTCGCCTGACCTTTTAGGGGAGAGGGAGCGTGATATAGAGCGCGTGAACCGGTTGCTCGCGACCCCGCCGCTTTCGACTCTGAAGCCCAAAGACATCGATCCGGATGATTTTTCCGGTGACGATGCCGTCCGTTCCGAGGTGAGGGGGCAAATCGCGCAACGCGCAACGCCCAACGCACAACGAAAAATGTCTGGGGCAGGAACGTTGAACGTTGAGCGTAGCCCGTTGACCGCGGCCGAAGGCCGCCGATCTGAGGTACGGACTCTATCGCGGGAAATGTACAGTCTTCCGAAATTGTCATCAAACGGAGTAACGGTCGGGATCATGGGCGTGGTTGCGGCAACGGTGAAGAAATTCCCTGTTTTTGGACGGAGCAGGCTCAAAACAAATGCCATGGTTCAGAACAATCGGGCGGAAATTAATTCCGCGATCCGCGGAAAAGTGACGCGCGTTTTGACGGCAGCTCCCGCATTCGGTGGCGTTGAAAAATCCGGACTTGGAAAGATCATCAAACTGAGTCCGGTCTGGAAGGTCCTGGGCGAGGATGAGAGAAATGGGCTGAATCAGATGATCCTCGATCAGAGCCCGGCTCCGGACAGTTCTGTGGCAGATCAACGGATGATTTGCGACCGATTGAGCAAAGGGCCCGTTGAGATTTTTCTCCTGCTGGATCCTTCGAGCCGTATCACGGGGCATGTCGTCGTTGAAGCCCGGGGGTTTTCTGGGGTCATTTACGAT
>CAYMER010000286.1:0-4938 GCA_964389345.1 uncultured bacterium
GCTCATCCGGCGCGGGACAATAGAGCTGCATAATGCCCAGATCGTATTTGCGACGGCTGATACATCGAGTTCCTCCTTTGCGATGATTCATGTAGAGACGAATAAAACATTTCAAAATATGGTCGTCAAATACCGGTCTCAGGGAAGTAGTTCGTTTACTGCGGCTCAAGCTTCGGATGTCTTTTCGAATATGATGAACATCGGTATTGGCGGCCTCAATCCCGATACAGTCTACGAATATACGGTGGAAGGAACGGACCTTTTGGGTCATTCCGCTACTTATGCCATGCAGACTTTTCGGACCCCGAAAGTTTCAAGCGCTACGCCGCTCATTTTGACGAATCGTGTTGATGGAACGGGCCTTAATTCTGCGACCTTCGCGGTCAATCTCGCTTCTGGGTCCTTCGTTGGCAACGCGGTGCTTACCATCACCCCTTCCCAGGGAGGGGCATCCATCGTGGTCAATAGGTCCATCGTTCCGGACTCAAACAACATCGTCACCATTTCAGGCTTGAGTCCGAACACGGAATATGTATATACCCTTTTCGCTCAAAATCTCGTGGGGAATACGTACTACCCGCTGACCACAAGTCCGATCGTTTTTCGCACTCAGAATCCTTCGGACCATACAGGCCCCGTTGTGATCACCAATCAGATCACAAGCATAACGTCCCGAGGGGCATTTCTCAGCCTCCTCACCGATGAATCCTTATCTAAAGTCCATTTGGTTCTTACGCCCACTCAAGGGGGAGCTCCAATTGTGATCGATTATTTCACGCCGAAAAACGGCGAAGATCTGAACATCTCAAATCTTCTCTCCAATACGGAGTACTCCTACGTTATGACGTTGACTGATTTTTCAGGGAATTCCGTGACGACACAATCTAAGACCTTTAAGACCTCGATCCTTGAATCCGAACCTCCTCAGATCATTGTGAATACTCCTGTCAATATCGGGTCCGATCAGGCCACCGTACGTATTCAGACGAACGAACCCCTGTCGCGGGTCATTCTCACGCTTCTTCCAGCGGATAGCCTTATCCCCCAGGAATTTAAATTCGGGAGCTCAGCGGATCTTACCCGTGAGTTCACGCTGACGGGATTACGCCCCGGGGTCAGTTATTACTATTTTATCACCGTGATCGATGCTTCTGGTAACATGACGCAATCTGTTTCCTACGGTGAGTTTCATACGGGGGCTCTATGAGTCAAAATAGTTTGCGAAAGGTTAGTCGCTATAGTCTAATTGCCGGAATTTTTAGTAAGGGTGTTTTTGTGATTCCTTTTATCCTTATGATCTTTTTAGGACAAATAGTCTGTTTCGGATTACCCGCGGGCGACTCGGATGCCGTGGACAAGCAAATAAAAGATGTTTGGCTCTTTATTTTTGAAGCGGATTTAGTTCGCGCGGAAGCTCTTCTCGGAACTTTAAAACAAGAACATCCCGATGACCGTCTTATCCGACTTGGTTCGGCATATCTTTCCCTTGAAAAAGGGGAATACGATCAAGCAGAAAAAAAATTCATCGATTTAATCAGTCGCGAGAAGGTTAGTGGAAATATCAAGGAAAAACCCGCTCTGGTTCGCCATGTCATATCGCTGGCATTTAGAGGGCTTGGGTTTATTAATCTTCAGAAATCGGATGTGTTTGACGCGAAGGCATTTTTCACTAAAGCGTTCTATGCCTATATGGATATTCCTTCTTATATCCAATTTGCCATAATTTTAAGAAAATATGATAAGGATTTTAAAATGAGTGAGCAGGCTCATGGGGAGATTCTGAGGTCTTATCCAAAGGGGTTTCCGAATAATCGTATCCAGTATGCTGTTTTGAAGTTAGAAGAAGGGAAAAAGGAGGAAGCGGATAAGCTTATTTCTGGGCTTGAGCATCAAGGCTATTATGCGTTCGATTGGGCGACATTTTATAGCATGTCGGGTGATATAGAAAAGGCAATAGAGTCTCTTCAGATTTATTTAGACCGGTATTGTTCCTATCCTGAGCGATATCAGCAAATCTTGCGTGATGTAAAAAGCGATGTGGATTTTGAGAATTTCAGAAAGTCACCCCAGTTTAATAAATGGCTTGAAAAGACGGTAGCTGCCTGTGGAAGTAGCGTGAAAATACCTCCGAAAAATAAGTGATACTGAAAACTCGATTATTTCATGTTGCGGAAAATTGCTGGTTGCTAAGCAGTTCGGCTTCGAGCTGTAATATCTCTTTATGAAAACCTGCCCGTCTTGCGAAAATGAAAATGATGACGGCGCAGTTAAATGCCAACATTGTGGCATCTATTTCCAAAATCCTCGGTTCAATTTTTTTAATTTTGGTTATGATTATTTTTTTACTGATCTCCTTGGCAAAAGGCTGACGCTGAAAGGGATTTTAAAAGCGGTTGTGGTATGGTTTTTAATTATGGCGGTGCTTGCGGGTATCGGCTGGTTGCTTTTGCCGCTAGTTAAAGGTTTTGGAAAGTTACTGGGGCCAGATTTTAATCCCCAGGATGTAACACTCGGTGTTCCTACTTGGGTAATAATCGGCGGTATTTTGGGGTTGCTCTTGTGGATTTATGTTTGCAATAGTGTGAAAATTAATGACGCGGCTTACTCTTTCCGTGAATGGCTCGTTCGAAAAATTGGTCCCAAGACATAGAATGGTATCTGGTGTTGCGAGGCGCTCCCATTCAGATGGATTATTTCACGCCGGAAAACGGCAAGGACCTGGTCATTTCGAATCTTCTGGCCAATACGGAGTACTCCTGCGTCATGACGTTGACCGATTTTTCGGGTAATTCCGTGACGACGCAGTCCCAAACCTTTAAAACCTCGATCCTGGAATCCGAACCGCCCCAGATCATGGTGAATACTCCGGTCAATATCCAGTCCGATCAGGCCACGGTCCGGATTCAGACGAATGAGCCCCTTTCGCGTGTCATTCTCACCCTTCTTCCGGCGGATTCTCTTATTCCCCAGGAATTCAAATTCGGAGGTTCTGCGGATCTCACTCGCGAGTTTACGCTTACCGGATTACGTGCCGGGGTCACTTACTATTACTTTGTTACCGTGGTTGACGCTTCTGGTAACATGACCCAATCCGTTTCCTACGGCGAGTTTCATACGAGTGCAATATGAAGCTAAAAATAATAAAAATTAAAAAAATGCGGAAAATCCAAAGATGCATTTACTTCATTCTTATTGCATCGTTGGCTATGACTCAGGGGGCATGTTCAAAAAAAGAGCCACAGCTACCGCTCAATGAACTTCCTATGTATGGGGGAGGTTCTCCTTCGATCGAGGTACAAAAAGTCGATCAGAAATTCATTGATCAGGAAGTTCAAAAATACGGAAGCCGACAGGCCGCATCGGAGAAAGCATTAGAGATAGCTTGGCAATGGTTCGATAAAGGGGATTATCGAACAGCGATGCGTCGATTTAATCAAGCATGGTTACTCAATCCCAATGATCCCAGAGTTTTTCATGGCTATGGGACTACCTTGGGAGAGATGGGACAGGCCGACGCATTTGTTAAATGGAACAAAAAATCTGCCGAAATGGGGTGGGGAAATGCCCAAGTGAATATGGCGTGGGCCTATCTCATTGGTTTTGGCGTTCAAGCGGACCCCAAAGAGTCTGTTCGATGGTATCAAAAGGCAGCGGATCAGGGCCATCCCACAGGACTGAATAACTTGGGTGTTTTGTGCGATTGGGGTTACGGTGTTGAAAGAGATTCTGAGAAAGCGAAATTATTATATGAAAAAGCTGACCAAGCGGGTTTTAAGGGAGACTGGAAGAAACTGCGTCGCTTTTATGTCCTCCAAGAAAACCCAGAAGATAAAGGTGTCAACTTTCAGCAGATCGTTGATGTGTTGCGTAAAGGTTCTTTTATGAATCGGATGCCGTCCAGGGGGAGAGGTTAAAGTTCTAGTGCAGGCAATTCCGTGACCAAACAATCTCAAACCTTTAGAACCTCGATCCTTGAATCCACTCCGCCTCAAATCATTTTTAACGCGCCGGTCAATGTCGGGTCCGATCAGGCGACTATCCGGGTTCAGACGAACGAGCCTCTTTCGCGGGTTATCCTTATGCTGCTTCCTTCGGATAGTCTTATTCCCCAGGAATTCAACTTCGGAAGTTCAACGGATCTTACTCGCGAGTTTACACTTACGGGATTACGCCCCGGGGTCAGTTATTACTATTTTATCACCGTGATCGATGCTTCTGGTAATATGACCCAATCCGTTTCCTACGGTGAGTTCCATACGAACGTGCTTTAAAATTGATTTTGAACCTATAAGGAAACGATTATGATCGATCCGGCAACGAGCCTAAAATTGAGAAGGCTCGGCTCTGCGATGATTGATATTATCCTCATCCCTGCGCTTGTTGGAGTTCTGATGGGATTGTTGCTGCATAATATGGCAGAAGCAGAGTCAACTAAATATCTCCGCGCTGTCTCCGTAGCTTTTGCGGTTCTGTTGCAAAGAGATTTTATTTACTCCCCTGGGCGGCATCTGCTCGGCCTTCATTTGGTGGATACGAAAAAAGGGAACCTTATATGCTTTTATCAGGGAAATATTTTTTTAAACTTGTTGAAAAGCACGGTCAGAAATATTCTTTTATTTATCCCTTTTGTTTTAGTGGTGGGATATATTTTGGAAGCAGTGATGGTGGTATGGAAAGGGAACCGTTTAATGGATTTAGTGGCAGGGGTCAAAGTCGTCGATAAGACAGAAAAAGTGACAGGTCCTCAAACGTTGTTACCGTGATTGATTTTTCAGGGAATTCCGTGACGACACAATCTAAGATCTTTAAGACCTCGATCCTTGAATCCGAACCTCCTCAGATCATTGTGAATACTCCTGTCAATATCGGGTCCGATCAGGCCACCGTACGTATTCAGACGAACGAACCCCTGTCGCGGGTCATTCTCACGCTTCTTCC
>CAYMER010000287.1:0-6304 GCA_964389345.1 uncultured bacterium
ACGTCTGGCCGCGTGTTTTCTTGATTCGATGGCGACCTTGGGGATTGCGGCGCATGGCTATGGGATCCGTTACGATTACGGGATCTTTAATCAGAAGATTGTGAATGGTTATCAAGTGGAATCTCCGGATGAATGGCTGAAGCACGGGAATCCCTGGGAATTCGCCCGTCCGGAATACGCGCAAAAAATAAAATTCTACGGCACCACGAATATGTACCATGACAAAAAAGGACGGCTTTGCGTCGAATGGGTGAACACCCAGAATGTGCTCGCGATGCCCTACGATACTCCGATTCCAGGGTATAAGAACAATGTGGTGAATACGCTTCGTCTCTGGTCCGCAAAGAGTTCCGAAGAATTCGATCTCCAGTACTTTAATGACGGTGATTACGAACATGCGGTCTACGACAAGATGTTCTCGGAAAACATCTCCAAAGTCCTTTATCCCAATGACGCGACCTCGATGGGTAGAGAGCTCAGACTCAAGCAGGAGTATTTCTTTACCGCGGCCTCGATAGCGGACATCATCCGTCGTTTCAAGGAGGATAACGCGCTTTTCAAGAGTTTTCCCGACAAGGCCGCAATCCAGTTAAATGACACCCATCCGTCACTCGCGATCGTGGAATTCATGCGCATCCTTCTGGACGAGGAACAGGTGGATTGGGACACGGCCTGGGACCTTACGGTCCGGACATTTGCATACACGAACCACACCGTGATGCCTGAGGCGCTTGAATGTTGGCCCGTGCCGCTCTTCGAAAAACTTCTGCCGCGTCACATGCAGATCGTCTATGAAATCAACGGCCGTTTCTTAAAGGAACTCGCCGCGGAATATCCCGGTGATCCCGACCGCTTGGGCCGGATGTCCGTGATCGAAGAGGGGAATCCCAAAAAAGTCCGCATGGCATACCTCGCGATCATCGGGTCCCATTCCGTCAATGGAGTCTCCGAACTGCACTCAAAGCTCCTGAAAGAGCAACTTTTCATGGATTTTTATGAGGTTTTTCCAAAGAAGTTCAATAATAAAACGAACGGAATCACGCACCGCCGGTGGTTGATGAAAGCCAACCGGCCGCTTTCCGGGCTCATCACGGAAGCGATCGGGGAAGATTGGGAAAAGAACCTCGAGGAGCTCGAAAAACTGATTCCGCTCAAGAGTGACCGTCTTCTTAAGAAAAAATGGCAGCAAGTGAAGCTGAAAAATAAAAAGCTGCTTGCGGATCTCATCCAAGCGGAGACCGGGATTCTTGTCAATATCGATTCCATGTTCGATGTCCAGGTCAAACGTATCCATGAGTACAAGCGTCAGACCCTTTTCATCCTCTACGCGATCTCCCAATATCTAAAGCTTCGCGAGGACGCAAACGTCTCCATCACGCCGCGGACGTTTATTTTTTCCGGGAAAGCCGCGCCGAGTTATTTTCTCGCAAAACTCATCATCAAATTCATCAATAACGTTGCCAACGTGATCAATCACGACAAGGTGAGCAAAGATAAACTCAAAGTCGTGTTCCTTGAGAATTACCGCGTTTCGTTGGCCGAAAAGATCTTCCCGGCGAGCGACCTGTCAGAACAGATCTCGACGGCCGGCACCGAAGCCTCGGGGACCGGTTGCATGAAATTTATGATGAATGGAGCTTTGACCGTAGGAACTTATGACGGGGCCAATATCGAGATTGCTGAAGAAGTAGGGGATGAGAATATTTACATGTTCGGCTTGAAGGCCCAGGAAGCCCTGAAGATCAAGAGTGCAGGTTATGATCCTCAAAAATTTATCCGGAAGTCGCCCTATCTTGGGACGATCTTTCAAATGATGCAGAGCAATTTCTTCTCGCCGATGGAACCCGGTATTTTTGATCCGCTTGTTCATAATCTCAGCATGGTCGATCCCTTCATGGTCTGCGCGGATTTTGATGACTATTGTGTGGCACAGGACCGGATCTCCGAGGACTATCAGGATCAGGACAAATGGACCGAAAAAGCCATTCTGAACGTGGCGAAATCATGGAGATTTTCAAGCGACCGTACCATCGCCGAATATGCCAAAGACATCTGGAATATTCCGATCGACCTGCCGAAGTAATTGAGAACAGTACTTAGTACATGATACTTAGCTTGCCATGGGCTATGAACCAAGTACCATGTGCCGCGTCAGTCTTTCCACGGAGATCGTTTTAAAAAGGAAAGAATATCCCAGTCCCGTCCTTTTTCAAGAAGAGGACGCAATCCCACCACGCTGAAAAAAAGTTCCACACTGGAAATTTTCTGAGCTGCCGGTCTCACTTCATGAAAGTGGCGCGAAAGCAGGAAATGGGACAGGAAACGCAAGGCAGCTGAGATCACAAAGAGCGTCAGGATCCGGGAACCGTTGAGGGCCGGAAGCCGTTCCGCAAGATAGCCTCCCAGTCCCGCGCCCAGAAAAGTAGCCACTCCGTTGATGAAACCAAAATAACCAAGGCAGCGCACGCGTTTTCCCGGGCTTACGGCGTCGTAGATGAAGTTCATGGAGCACAGGTTGAAACCACCCCACACGAATCCCGCGAAGATCTCGATCACAAAAAGATACGCGATGTTGGACGAAAAGAGCCAGAGAACCGGGATTAGGGGGATCAGGAGGCTTGTGGCCTTGAGTACCTTGGCATTGCCGATCTTGTCGGCGTGTTTTCCCCAGATCGGGAACGAGACCAAGCTTGCTACGACAGCGCCCATATGAATGAACATATAGGTCAGATAGCTCAAGTGAAGGTCCTGGAGCATATAGACGCTGAAATAGGGTGCGGCAAGCATCGTGGCGAACGTGATGCTTCCGACATAGAAAACGAATTTCACGAAATTGCTTTCCTTGAAACGCCTTAGGAACATGAAAAATGTGAACATATCTCCGGAGCTTTTTTGCTCCGGGACATCCTGCATCCGGGTCAGGAGGCCGGAGGAAACAAAGCGGGAGAGCGCCGTGATCACAAAAAGAATGCAAAAGCCGGCGGCCGTAGAAAATGATTTAAATGTGTTCAGCAAGATTCCTCCGAGGATCGCGGTGACCATGCCGGCCAGGCCCGTGATGCGCGACCTCCAGCCGAAATATTTCCCCCGATCTTCCGGAGCAAGATAGTCGCTTGCGAGACTGCCCCAGATCGTGGCGATAAGATTCGCGAGGATCCGAAACAAGGTGACAAAGAAGATCAACGCCAGGATCCTCGAAGGAAAGTGAAAGAAGGGGAAGATCGCCAGCGGAATCAGAAAGAGCGCCTGAAAAAAAGAGCCCCGCACCAAGAAGCGCAGCCGGCTTCCGAACATTTCAACGATCTTAACGGCGAAGAACTGGGAGATGGAACCCAGAAGGTGGGGGATCGCCACCAGGAATCCGATATCCATCGGGGTCGCGCCGAGGAAGAGCCCGAGCGGGATCAGGTATTCGTCCACAGAGGCCTGCATGACGCTCGCAGGGATGCCTTCTTTCCACGAGATATTCAGGCTTTTCCGGAAGGGGTTCCGGGCCAGGAGGTCCTGAAGCATGGGCATGGATTCTGTGCATCCTCTTCTTTTTTCTAAGTGATTTTAGCCAGTCAGGCTATACTATTATATCGTTATTTATGAGGAAAAAATGAACTCTCATCATACCAAGAAAACCGCCAGGAAAAGTCCTTCGGCTTCCCACTGTTCTGTCTCCGCAAAAGCCTTGAAAAAGGCCGGGCAGGAGTTTCGGAGTGAAGCTTATTTGTCGGCTATCATCGAGAATCAGCCCGGCATGGTGTGGCTGAAGGACAAGGCCGGCCGGTTTCTCGCCGTGAACCGCGCATTTGCAAAAGCGTGCGGCATGAAAACCCCTGAACGTGTCATGGGGAAGACGGATCTTGATGTTTGGCCCAAAGAATTTGCCAAAAAGTATAGGGTCGATGATAAGAAAGTTATGAGAACCGGTAGATCTCTCACTGTCGAGGAACCCATCTCAGATGAAGGGGTTTCGAAGTGGTGCGAAACATTTAAAACGCCGGTTTTAAATGAGGACGGGAGGGTAATCGGAACATCCGGGTATGCTCGTGACATCACCGAGCGCAAGCAGGCGGAAGAGGAACTGAGACAATCACTTTCTCTTCAACGAGCCACTTTGGAATCGACGGCGGACGGGATCCTGGTGGTGGACAAGTCGGGGAAAATCGCGGATTTTAACGAGCGATTTTTGAAATTATGGCGGTTGCCACGGAAAATCCTTGTTTCGCGTGATGATGAAGAGGTCCTCAAGTTTGTTTTGATTCAATTAAAGGATCCGAAGGGATTTCTGCACAAGGTACAGCAACTCTACGGACACCCGGAAAAAGACAGTTTCGATGTGCTGGAGTTCAAAGACGGCAGGATCGTTGAGCGTTATTCACATCCGCAAGTGGTGAACGGGAAGCCGGTGGGGCGCGTCTGGAGCTTTCGCGATGTCACCGAGCGCAAACAGGCTGAAGCAGCGCTCCGCTCAAGCGAGGAACGATTCCGCCGGTTTGCCGTGGCTTCGAGTTACGGCTTTGCGATGGGCGAGTTGACCGGCCAGCTGATCTTCGGCAATGCCGCCACGCTCCGTATCGTCGAAGAAAAACGCGAGGAGGATTTTACCCGCAAGACATTTTATCAATATTATCGCCCGCAGGATGCCAAGCGGCTGAAAAAAGAGATCCTTCCGATCGTGATCAAGCGGGGCCAGTGGGTGGGAGAGCTCCCGCTTCTTTCTGCCAAAGGGAACCTGACCCTTACCGAGCAGAATATTTTTCTCATACGTAACGAACAGGGAGAGCCCCGGATGGTCGGGAACATCATTACCGATATCACCGACCGCAAACGGGCGGAGAATTCTCTTCGGGAGCACCGGCGCCAATTATTGCAGATCATTGATACGGTGCCGCACATGATCTTTGCCAAGGATAAGATCGGGCGGTTCCTTCTCGTGAATCGCGCAACCGCGGAAGCGTATCAGAAAGAACCGAAAGATCTCATCGGGGTTCGACGGGAGGATATTCACCAGGACCGGCAGGAAGCGAAGCGATTTTTGAAAGGCGATCGGGAGGTTTTGGCTTCCGGCAAACCAACGCTCATTTCGAACGAGCTTTTTACCGATGTCCAGGGCTGCAAGCATATTCTCCAAACGATCAAGATCCCTTTTCGAATGACCGGAATAAAAGAAACGTGCATCCTGGGAGTGTCGGTGGACGTGACGGAGCAAAGGAAAGTCGAGGAGTTCCGCAACGATATCGTGAGAACCGTGTCCCATGAGCTACGTACGCCCCTTTCGATTGAGAAAGAAGGGATCAGTCTTCTTATGGATGAGATGATGGGGCCGATCAATGCGGAACAAAAGAAACTCCTTGGGACGGTAATGCGAAGCGTCGATCGTTTGGCGCGTATGATTACAAGTCTTCTGGATATTTCAAGCATCGAGGCCGGCAAGATCAAGCTCTTGCAAAAAATGACAGACCTGACGAATCTTGTTAAAGATGTGGCGTTCGAGTTTAAAAAGCGCATCGGTGAGAAGGGTATCGATCTTAGTGTGAAATTGCCGGGGCGTGCGGTCCAGGCCCTTGCAGATCCGGACAAGATTGCCCAGGTCTTGACCAATTTGGTTGACAACGCTTTCAAATTTACAGCAAAAGGCGTCATCGAAATCTCTCTGGTCGTTTTGAAGGATGAGGTTGAGTGCCGGGTCCGGGATACCGGCATAGGGATTGCTCCCGAGAACGCTGACAAGATATTTGAAAAATTTCAGCAATTCTCCAGGACAATCGGTCCGGGGGAAAAAGGGCTCGGGCTCGGATTGCCGATCGCCAAAGCGATCGTGGATCTGCACGGAGGCCGGATCTGGGCCCAAAGTGAACTCGGCAAGGGAACTCGGGTGACGTTTACGCTACCGTTTCTTCCCAAGAAAGGGGCTCCATAAAATGGGTTTGGAAAAAAAGAAAATTCTTTTTATTGAAGATGAGCCGGATCAAATCATGATGATCTCTCTCAGGCTTGAGAAAAGCGGTTACACGATCATTTCCTCGTTGGATGGGAAGGAGGGTCTGAAGAAGGCTCAGACGGAGAAACCCGATCTGATCCTGCTGGATGTTATTATGCCTGGGATGGACGGTCTGGAGGTCTGTCGCCGGCTTCGTAGGGATCCCGTGACGAAGCACATCCCCATTATCTCCACTACGGCCGCGGGCATGGATGATATTGAGCACGCGTGTCTGACGGCCGGGGCCGATGATTGTATCCGTAAGCCCTATGATTCCTCCGATCTTCTCATGAAGAT
The DNA here is from genome assembly GCA_964389345.1 of uncultured bacterium. Classification (GTDB taxonomy): domain Bacteria; phylum Omnitrophota; class Omnitrophia; order Omnitrophales; family Aquincolibacteriaceae; genus Aquincolibacterium. The sequence continues at coordinate 6,269 of CAYMER010000287.1, forward strand.
CAAGCGACTGCTTGAAAAATGATTTCACGAGTCGTG
>CAYMER010000288.1:0-2506 GCA_964389345.1 uncultured bacterium
GGCTCTTCCTGGGGCTGGTTCGCGCTGTTGGACCTGGTCCTGATCGACTGGCTCACGCTCGTCACGGAATTCATCGGCATGACAGCGGCCATGAGCATTTTCCATGTCCCGGCCTGGCTGACCGTCACCGTGGTTTCCATCGTCATGGGGCTCATGGTGCTCCAGGGGCGCTACTGGACCTGGGAAAAGATCGCCATGCTTTTTTGCGCCGTAAATCTCATTTATATCCCTGCCGCGTTCATGGTCCACCCCTCCGTGGGAGATGTGCTCAAGAACTCCATCATCCCCCACCTTCCTCCGGGGGGCTTCACAAACGACCTCTTCTTCCTGCTCATGGCGAACATCGGGACCACCATCGCGCCCTGGATGATATTTTTCCAGCAAAGCGCTGTGATCGACAAAGGAATGCAGGAAAAGGATATCGGCATGGGAAGACTGGATACGGCCGTGGGCTCTTTCTTCACGATTCTCATCGCCGTTTTTGTCATCATCGTCACTGGGACCGTGCTCCGAGGCGTCAACATTGAAAGTGCAGCCCAGGCGGCCATTGAACTTATGAAAACCAACCAATACCTGGGAACATTCCTTGCGATCGGTCTTTTTGACGCCGGTTTCCTCGGCGCGATCTGTATCTCGCTGGCAACTTCCTGGGCTTTTGGTGAGGTGTTCGGCTGGGCGCATTCCCTGAACAAGAATGTCAAAGAAGCGCCATGGTTCTACGCCTTTTATTTCTTCGCCATCCTGACCGCCGGAATCGTGGTGCTCATCCCCAGAGCCCCGCTCGTTCTGATGACTCTTTTTGTTCAGGTCGTTGCCGTCACTCTCCTTTCGGCCTCGCTGGTATTCCTGCTCATTCTTCTTAACGATGAAGAATCGATGGGAAAATATAAGAACACCTTGTGGCAGAATATCGTTAATATTACGATCGTAACCGGGATCATCGTTTTATCGACCGCTTACGGCGTCAGCACCTTATTCCCTAATCTTTTTAAAGGCTCTTAGGCCGGGAGACTGCTGTGGGATCATTTCTTTATGGGGTTTTCGTCAATGGGATCAAGAAATTTTTCGCGGACACGTTCGCCCAGATCCGGGAGATCAACAAAAAATACGCAGTCCCTCAGATCAAGACCAATGCTTGGACCCATTTCGCTCTTATCATGTTGGGCGCTTACCTTGCGATATTGCTCCTTCTTTTAGGTTACAAATTCATCACGCTCTTAAAATAAGCCGGTGAGAAAATGAACGGCGCCATCACAGATAAAAACGATCTTGAGCAGGTCTACTTCTTAAGTGAGATTGTAGGCACCAAAATTTTTTGGGGGGACCGCAAGATCGGAAGGCTCGCGGACTTTGTTATTGTGGACAAAGACAAGGTCGCCGAGGTCACCCATTTTTATATTTCCCGCCCGTTCGGAGATCCCTCCCTGTTGATCCCCTGGGAAAAAATCCAATCCATCACCTTCAAGGGGATCCTGGTCGACATTGAAGACCTGAAAAACTATGAAGCACCCCCGTCTGAAAGTGCCATTCTCCTCAAAGATTACATTTTGGACAAAAAAGTTCTGGATATCGAAGACCGGGAGGTCGAGGTGGTTTATGACGTCCGGATGGTCCTCCGGAACAAGAAATTTTATATCAGCGGCGTGGATCTGAGCCGTTATGGTTTCCTCCGGAGGATCGGCCTCAAAGGATTTGCAAATTTTATTCACAGTCTCGCATTTTCGATCGGCGCACGAAGCCTCTATTCTGAAAGACTCAAAGGATTTGCTAACCTGCTTTATGGCCTTGCCAATAAAGTAAGGGACAAAACCCTTCCCTGGACTTATATCCAGCCCTTACCCGAGCAGATCAGTGGTTTCAAGGGGGACGTGCGCCTGAAGGTCCTCAAAGAAAAACTCGCCGACATGCCCCCGGTGGACCTTGCGGATATTTTGGAAGAACTCGATCACGACCAACGCGTCGCAATTTTTGATGAATTGGATCCGGAACACGCTTCCGACACGCTGGAAGAGATCGACCCCAGCGTCCAGAGGGCGCTTGTTTCTTCTCTGAAAAAAGAAAAAGTCGCGAAACTGATCAACGAGATGACCCCGGGGCAGGCCGCCGACATCCTGTCCGTTCTTTCTTTTGCGGAGGTCAAGGCGATTTTGAAGCTGATGGACCCCAAGCGCGCCGGGAAAGTAAAAACCATCCTGGAGCGACAGGACGAGAAAGCTGCGAGCTACGCCACGCTGGATATCCTGAAATTTCCTCCGGAAAAAACAGCCTCTCAGACACGAAAAGAATTTCAAACGCTAGCGCGTGGGAAAAATGCTGTTTTGTATCTCTATGTCATCAATGATCAGGACCAATTGCTCGGTATTATCCAGCTTCAAGAGTTGTTGATGGCGGAGGACAATATGCCTCTCAAAGACATCATGAACGACCAGGTCGTCTCCTTAAACCCCGAAAGTACGCTTAAGGAAGCGTCGTCCATGTTCGCCCGTTATCATTTCCTGGCACTCCC
>CAYMER010000289.1:0-2947 GCA_964389345.1 uncultured bacterium
GTTCAGACGTGTGCTCTTCCGATCTGAGCTTGTGGAGATCACGCCGAAGAATGTCCGGTTGCGTAAACGGTATCTGACCGAGAACGAGCGCAAAGCGATGGCGCGGGTGGCCGTGGGCAAACGTCTCGGTTCGTCATAGAAAGGCTTGCCCCGTTAGAGACGGGGAAAGGTCTGTTCGATTGTGGTATTATTCTGTGCAAATGGAAAGATTTTTCAAGAAGGCCTTTTACACGTCAACGGAAGCGCTTGAGCGCTTCCTATCTCTAACGGGGTGAATAATGAAAAAATGGTTCCTGCTTTCCTATTGTCTTCTTCTCGTGGGATGCGCGTCGCAAGCTCCCAAAGTCACGCCTGTTGCGGCACCGGCTCCAACGACGACCGTCACTTCCACACCAACCCCTGAAACAGCAAAGGATGACACTATCGTGAAGATCAAGATTGAAACCACGCTGGGAGACATTTACGCGGACTTGTATGAAGCGGAAGCACCGAAGACGGTGGAGAATTTCGTGACGCTCGCAAAAAAAGGTTTTTATGACGGGATCATTTTTCATCGTGTGATTCCGGGCTTCATGATCCAGACCGGCGATCCGACGGGAACGGGCATGGGCGGGCCGGGGTACCAATTCAAGGACGAGTTCTCGAGCAAATTGCGTCATGACAAACCGGGCGTGCTTTCCATGGCGAATTCCGGGCCGAATACCAATGGCAGCCAGTTTTTCATCACCGATACCGCCACTCCGTGGCTGGATGACCGCCATTCCGTTTTCGGACAGGTGACCGGAGGGATGGATGTCGTGCTCGCAATCGCCAAGGCACCACGGGACCGTCAGGACAAACCGGTCGAAAAGATCGCGATGACGAAAGTTACCGTGCTTAAAGGATAAGTGATTAAACTCGAAATCCTAAATCCTAAACTCTAAATAAACCCAAAACTTTAATTTCAAAATATCTTTTTGAGATTGTTTTTTTGGATTTGTTTAGGGTTTAGGGTTTTGTGTTTAGGGCTTTAAAACGAATTGCGACCGTATCAAGGAAGAGCACTATGGGAACCTATGATGTTCTGATCATCGGAGGAGGCCCCGCAGGGTTGATGGCCGCGATCCCTTGTGCCGAATTCGGGCTCCGGACGCTCGTGCTTGATGGAAGTAAGACGCTCGGGGCCAAGCTCCTTATCTCCGGCGGCGGCCGCTGCAACATCACCAATCTCAAAGTCACCGAAAACGATTACCAGTCCGGCGCGCCGCGTACCGTACGCAATATCCTCCGGGCCTTTCCTCCCGAACGTACCCTCGAATTTTTCAAGAAGATCGGTGTGGAAATGGTCCTCGAAGAAGGGACGAAGTATTTTTCCAAGAAACAGTCCGCAAAGGACGTGCTTCAGGCATTGTTTTATGCCTCCCGCCGCGCCGGTGTTGGAATCCAACAGGGAAAAAAGGTTGAAACTGTTTCCAAGGAGCGCGGGATCTTCCGTGTCGCCGGAGAAGGTTTCGAATATTTCACCAAAACGCTCGTGATCGCGACCGGGGGAAGGTCCTATCCGGAGACGGGAAGTGACGGGTCGGGTTATCTTCTTGCGAAATCCCTTGGACATTCCATAGTTCCGACAACTCCGGCCCTCACGCCTCTCATCACGGAGGACCCCGATTGGAAGAACCTAGCGGGGATCACTCTGCCGGTGGAGCTTTCGATCCTTGCCGACGGGAAGAAAATCGCCCACAGTCAAGGGGCGCTGCTTTTCACGCATATCGGGTTCAGCGGACCTGCGGTGCTTGACATCAGCGGCCCCTGGATCCGCTGCAAGGCGGCGGCGAAGGATCTTCTCGTGAACTTTCTCGCCGGACGGAAGGTGGCGGATATTTCGCAGGAGCTGACAAATTTGGTTTCGGAGTATCCGGACCGGAGTTGGAAGCGCGCCCTCGCGCAATATTTCCCCGAGCGGCTCGCAGAAGTCCTTCTTAAAAAATCCGGGATCGATCCTCTGGGCCAGCTCTTTCAAACCTCCAAAAAAAGCAGGGCGGCGTTCATTCATTCGCTTTTCCATTGCCCGGTCCAGGTGACCGGTTTCCAGGGCTATGACAAAGCCGAGGTTACGGCCGGAGGGGTGGATCTTTGCGAAGTCGATCCGAAAGACCTGGGGTCGAATTTGTGCGGCCGGCTTTTTTTTGCAGGAGAAGTTCTGGACGTAGACGGGCGCATCGGCGGGTTCAATTTACAATGGGCTTGGGCAAGCGGGACCGTAGTCGGCCGGGCGATCATTCGCGGGTCCTGGAAAGATCAAGCCTGATCCGGTTCCGGCCGTTAAGTAAAGCACACAAATTTCGTGGTCAACGCGGGTTTTTATGAGTAGATTACGCCGTGGGTGATAGCCTCCTTTCCTACTCAAAAGATTAAAACGAGGTTCTTTATGAACCCCGTTAGAAACCAAAATTTTAAAATGTTTCATATCAACAAACTATCCGTGGGGGGAATCGTGACTTGGCGAAGGCGTGTGAAGTTGGGGGCCGTTTCTAACAGGGTGAAGAAAAACATTTTATTTTTGTTCGCATTCCTTTTTGTCTTCTCCACAGCCTATGCAGACGAACAACTTCCTCCGCTCCCTAAGGGGCCGATGATTCTCACGAGTGCAACGCCTGCGATGCAGTCCGCGGAATACTGGATCAAACGTACCCCCGGCGCGGAAAAACCCATCAAGACGATGGATCAGATGAAGCATTTCAATGATGAGATCAAGAATATGGTGCCCGAAAATATTGATGTCCTCAAGATCGAAAAGAGCCGTCCGGGTAAGGCCGTTAGCGACCAACTCCAGCTAGAGTATGACACGCTCAAGAATCGCAAGCTTTTTGACGCGAACGATAAAGTTGTTCCAAAAAGTTTCTTTGAAGAACAGATCAAGCCTCTTGTTCAGATTGACCAAGTGCCTTCTAAGATCAAAGTGAAGTGG
>CAYMER010000290.1:0-4565 GCA_964389345.1 uncultured bacterium
GCCTTGTCTTTGAACGAAAATCCGAAATCGATCCCTCCGACTTCTTCGACTTTTTTGCGTTGGACCTCGGTCGTGATCTCTTTGGCAAAGGCCTCGGTATCCTGCGGGGTTAACGACTTTTCGCCGACCGAGACCAGGGCCCCGATCATGCGGTAGGTCACCGGGCGACCCACGGTCAGATGAATATCCGAAGCTTCTTTTTCAACCGCTCCTAACAGAATATCTTCAATGGCCATGGAAAAACTCCTTTTGGAATGAAATTTAAATACACTGTTTTCGAAGTTCTTGCCGAATTTATTTTTGCAGGGCAGGTTTAAACCTGCCCCTACAAATGCCGATTATTAATTTATCGCAGCATGAATGACAAAACACTTCTTTCAGTTATTGTCGACTTTCCGGATGAAAACCTTAGAAAAGCAAGCCCCCGAGACTTCGCAAAACAAGAGCCACTAAAGCGACCAGAAGGCACAAAGCGGGCCACCCTTTCATCGAGAGCGGCAGGTTCGAAAAAAGAAGTTTGTATCGAAGCCCTAGAAAACAGGTCTGAAAAAGAGCGATCCCCATACTCACCGCCCACGCCAGGGAAAGTCCGTGCAAAAGATCGGTCTGCCTTAAGCTGATCCAAAAAACGATCGCCATCACGGCAAGAAAAAAAACATCGTTTTTTTTCTGATAGCGCGAGAACAGATAGGCGGCTATTCCGAAACCCAGGACGGTGTATTCTCGCGCAAGAAGCCGCGTCTCGGCGAACGTCAGGGCAGCCTCCCAAAGCGTCAATATCAGGCCCGTCGTCAGCAAAAGATCCCCGGCTTCGCGCCAAATGCGTACAATTCCTTCGACAGGTCTTTGTAACGAAGCGGGCCTCGCGCCTCGCATCGCCAGCAAAAAGCCGAAGGTGATAATCAAAAAATACACCTTAACCCCCTTTTCGATAGGGTTGGTTTTTCCATAAGAACGCAACCGCTACAACCACAAACAGCATGCCGGAGGGCTCTTCGAATGCTTGTATCCCCAGACGCTTTTCCGCGATCTCCCGAACAAATGCCAACAGTATTACAAAACCTGCAAAGCCGATCCCGGCCAGTGCCCTCTCGAAAAAATACCGCCCAAGTCTTGGATTTTTTTTATATAAATGGTGACTTGGACGGCCCCAATTACCGCTTGCGGAAATTGATAAGTATTGGGACCGAGGGACCTCTTTCGAAAAGACGCGAACGCAGCTGGCTTTGTCCGTATCCTCTAGAAAAGAGACTGGGGTCAGGAAGAAAACGCTCACAATCCAGTAGGGCGGCAATTTAGCGAGCGTCCAGACGGCCTGGGCCCACACGATAAGCCAGAGAAAGAAGGCGTATTTCAGGCAGCGACCGGGAAAAAGGCGCCGTGTGAACCAGAAAAAAGTGACTGTGACCCAGAGGAATAGAACGATCCACAGCGCCGCGGCGCACGTTCTGAAAATGTCGTAGGAATAGACCATGAACGGCAGATAGGCCAGGAGCATTCGCGAAAAAAGACTTTCCGGTAATTTCATCGTTTCAAAACTCTCCTCGTAATAGGGACGGTTCTTCCAAAAAGAGAACCGTCCCTGGCAAAACGTTAACGTCTCAACAGTTGTGCCGCGTAAAGGATCGCCACAAGCAAGCACAGGAAAAGAGCGAGAAATAAATATTGCGCCGCCACAGTTATCATCTTTTTGATATTCATGTTTGGTAAGTCGCTTTCAGCGCGTGTTTCGCCTTATAAGGAACAGGCTTGAGCCAAACATCCAGCCACGGCGTCAAAAGGTTCATCGAGAGGATCGCGTAGCCCGCCGAATGGATCGAAAAGCCTTCCGGGCCAAGCCGTGAACTTAAAAACCCAGCACCCAAAACAAAAAGGGTCGTCCCCTTGCGCGTCAAAGGCAGGGTTACGGGATCGGCTAAAAGGAAAAAAGACGTCAAAATGACACCGCTGAAAAAGGCCAGCGGCATCTGGCGTCCTCCGAACAAAGCTTCACAGATAAAGCAAGCTGACATGAAAAGGACTGGCGTTTCCCAATAGCCTTGTTTTTGCATGAAAAAAAGAATCCCACCGATGCCGAGTGCCACAAGCGTCCAAACATTGCCATCGCCGGCCAAAAGCATCGGTTCCGACATGACTTTGGGGAAACAGACCTGGAGGAAAACGCGCGCCAGAAGAAGCGGGTGTAAAAGATAGGATCCTGTGCCGCCGAAAAGTTCTTTAGCGACAAAAACCGCCATAAAAACACCGAGGATCACGACCTCGGAAGGGCATTTCGAAGGCAAGAGCAACGCAAAGAGTGCCGCAACAAGCACCGCTTCGCCGCCCCGGAGATTTTCTTTTTTCTTGAAAAGCTTCGCGGCCATAAATTCGAACGCCGTCGCGCTCACTAAGCAGATTAAAAGAACACGCAGAATCTCCGCGTGTCCGATAAAACAAGCCGCTATAAATACGGGGACAAGCGCAAGCGTTTGTCCCCAGTTTCTTTTCGCCAAAGAATCCGCGGAATGGATGTGCGGTGGAAGAGCTGTCTTATAAGAAAGCGTCGCTTCAGCCACGAGCCACCGTTCCGGCTTTTATTTTCTTTTGATCGGCGGTAACCGGGACGGCCCCAATTTCCGTTTCGCTGCAATTGATAAGTCTTGGGGCCGCCGGTTTCGTGTGACCGCGCGCTAAGCGGATCAGCTCCAGCATCGGTCGTTTGGAGGGACACACATAGGCGCAATTCCCGCATTCGACGCAATCCGTAACATTCCATTCTTCCGCGACCGCAAATTCTTTTCGTTCCGCGGCCAGTGTGATCATCGCGGGCGAAAGCGAGACAGGGCAATGGTCGGCGCAAAGATTGCAGCGGATACAGGGCTCCTCGTTCTCTTCTTTCACGACTTCTTTGGGAAGCGCGAGAACAGCACTCGTACCGGCCATGACAGGGACTTCCGCCGTCGCTTGCGCGATCCCAGCCATAGGCCCGCCCATCAAAACTTTTTGCGGCTCGCGCATGACTCCTTTGCAAGCATGGATCGCGTCGTGGAAAGAAATTCCGGTCGGCAGCCAAAGACTGCGCGGCTCGACTACGCACTCGCCGCCGACCGTCACGACCCTTTCATAAAAAGGTTTCTGCTGCACAACCGCTTCATAGACCGCGAACGCTGTGGAGGCTGGAAAAACAATAGCCTTGTCTTCACTTCCCGGAAACCACGCTTGAAGCAGTGCGCCTTCAAGGCCTTGAGGGTAGAGCGCGGGCACGGTCCGGACTTCGGCGTGCTCCCATTTCAGGAAATAGATCTTACTTTTGATGAGCTCGACCATTTCGAGATTGCAATTCTCGAGAGCAAAAAGAATCCTTTCGGCATTAAGAGCTTTCTTGAGTAATTCAGCGCCTTTTAAAATTTCCACGGGATGAGACAGGATAAGCACTTGTTCGCAAGTGACGTAAGGTTCCGGTTCACAACCATTGATGATGATCGTTCGTGCTCCGGCATGCCGGGCGAGCTTCGCGTGGACGGGCTCCATAAAAGGATCCGTGGTTACAAGCCCGGAGTGTTGGAAAATTTTCAGGAGTTCTTGCGCCGGAATTTGTTCCCATCCTTTGCGCATTTCCGAAGCCGGGATAGGTTTGGACTCCCCCCGTCTCCGGATCTCGATCATTTGACTCTCTGCTCCTAATGCGTCGGGAAATGTCGCGACTCTTTCCACCATGCCCGCCATGCTCGCGTGAACGCTCACGCCATCAGGCCCTTCCGGCGTTGCGATTTTTTGTCCGGTTTGAACAGCATCTCCCGCACGAACACAGGGAGTGGAATCCCGAAGAACGGGAATTCGAATTTTTTCGGGGGGATACGGGCGCTTGAGGTTCCAGTTGAGCAGGCTCGCGTCTTTTTTTCTTTCGAGACGGATGCCGACGGGTTTTTTAGTCATAGACCTCTAAGCGGCTGGATCTGAGTTGTTTGCTATTCGCGTCTTTAAAATTCGAAGTCCGGCGCAACATCGAATAACCAAACACCAAGAAACAAGATGCAAAAAATTTCACTTTCAAGTCCCAAAAAATCTTGTCTTTGAGTTTTGATTATTGGTTTTTGCTTGGTTATTGTATCTTGGTCATTGGTTATTAATGCCGGCTTTGCCTATCGTATCGGAGCAGTATTTTGAAGGCCCCCGAAGATCTTGTCGACCTGGATGCGCTCTTGAAAAACCTCCTTGAGCTTCCCGAACTGGCAAGTGTCCATGTTGAGCTCCTCAACATTGGGCAGGCTGCCAAGGACAGGAACGCCGGAAATGTCCTGGATAACCTTCGGGTTGGTGAGCTCGGCCAGCGAATAATTCGTCACGGAAACACGGTTAAAGATAATGCCGCGCACTTCCAACCCCCGGATCGTGGCCGCGTCCACGGTGAGCAGCGTGTGATTGATCGCTCCGAGCCCCGCGTACGACACGATCACAATCGGCAATTTCATGTCGCGAATGAGATTGGCCACGTAATAGATCGGAAGAGCACACGTCTGAACTCCAGTCACCGGCTATGATCTCGTATGCCGTCTTCTGCTTGAAAAAAAAAACACCACCAACAA
>CAYMER010000291.1:0-7793 GCA_964389345.1 uncultured bacterium
AGGTTGAACTCGTGGTCGCGCTCACAGCCATAGATCACCCCCGGATGCTTCCAAAAAACCTCTGCCCGGGATTCAAGATCTCCAGAACTAACTTTAGTCGCAACCCAGGCGCTTTGATAATGGAACGCTCGCAGGTCCAGGATGGCCTTGATCCCACCGAAGCTCCCCTCTTTTTTAAGGCGTTGGATACGCACCAAAAGATCGGCACTATCTGTTCCGATCTTCGCGGCCCAGCCATCGAAAGGCTGCGAGGACAGCGGGAGCCCATTCTGGAGACAGGTCAAAAGAAGACGGTCTTTTTCATCCATAGATTAAAGGAACTCCGGTAGGCTTATGATGAACACCTCGCGGCATGATAACCGAGGGCGACAAATTTGTCTATCGAAGCAAAGCGCATGTCGCATATCGTATGTCGCTTTTTTGCAACATACTACCTACTACCCGCGACACGCCACTTTGGCGTTTTATTTCAGATTCGCGCGGATCTTCTCAATCAGAGCATCGATCTCAAAAGGCTTTTTTAGACTCCCTGCAATACCGCCGAGATCGGCAATACGTTGGGGTATTTTTTCATTCACACTGGCAATGATCACGGGAATGTGACGCCACTCCTCCTTCGCGCGTAACCCCACATAGAATTCCTCCCCATCCATCACCGGCATGATGAGATCCAGAATGATAAGGTCCGGTGTCTCTTTTCCAAGGCCCGCCCACGCTTCCTTCCCGTTTAGCGCGGTCAGCTCCTGAAAAGATTCTCCCTGAAGATAAAGCTGATAAATATCCTGAAAATCATTGTCATCCTCAACAATCAATATCTTTTTCATAGTCCCTCTCGTTCCGCCCTGGCGCATGGGGCCGGATTTGATTTATATGTTTTTATGGGCGAGCTGATATGACGGAAACACCACCTTAAAAACGCTGCCTTGCCCGGCGCCTTCGCTTTCGACCCAGATCTCCCCTTCGTGTAACGCCACAATCTCCTTGGAAATGGTCAAGCCAACCCCGATCCCCAAAGTCGACGGCGTTTTCTGAAAGAAAGCCTCGAAGATTCTTTGAAGATTCTCGGGCTCGATCCCGATCCCGGTATCCGCCACTTCTGCGAAAACATCGCCTCCTCGGATCGAGGAAATAATCGTAATACTGCCATCAGGGGTGAATTTTGTGGCGTTCGTAATCAGATTAACGAACACCCGGTAAAGCATGTCCGGATCTCCGAGCATCTTGAGCGGCGACGAAGAAAACCGGGTCTTAAGTTTCAAATGATGCTGTTCCACCAAGAGGCGCGTATCATCCACCACGAGTTTGAGCACGTCGTTAAGATCCAATTCCTGTTTTTTGATGTCTGACATTCCGGATTCCACCTTGGAAAGGTCCATAATGCTCGAAATGGTCCGCATCAAACGATCTGCATTATCGCTGAGCATTTTGATCATGGGAAGAAATTTATCTTTTTCGGGGTTACTCTCCATCTGCTTAGCCAGCCATTGCGTCGTCATAATGAATTTAGCGGTGGGGGTTTTGAGCTCGTGCGCCACATCGCGAACAAGCGTTTCTTTCATCATTTCCACGTGACGCAGATCCGTAATATCACGCATGACGCCCTGAATAAGGCGGAGATTCCCTTCATAATCCACAACCGGCGTGAGGTTGGTCTGGTAATAGATCTCTGCGTGATGAAGTCGGTGGAATTGTTTGGTGCTCAAATGCTCCACGGGTTTCTTGGTTCGTATGATCGTTTCAAGCGATTCCTGGAATTTCTGCGCCTCTCCCGGGGCGTGCATCAGAAGAAAAAGCGGGAGCCCTTCCGCGAGGATCTCTTCGCGCGTGTAACCCGAAAAACCGCGATTGAGGATCATAAGCTCGCCTTCGGGAGTGATGGAAAAAATAATATCGCTAACATCATTGACGATCGAACGATATTTTTCCTCGGACTCCTCCAGGGCCTGGCTACGCGCCCGCAAGTGCTCGAAACTTTGCACCAGACGACTGACAACTTTGTTGAATGCCTCGCCGACCTCCTGGATCTCATCCCGGGAATGGATATCGGCCCGCGCCTCGAGATCCCCGGCCAGGATGTTGCGCGCGGTCTTTTGCAGCGAGGTCAGAGGCCGCATGACCAGCCAGGTAATCCACGCGATCACAAGCGTCGCAATAATTACCAAAAGGAATGCGACAAAGAATTTTTCGACAAAGATCTTCTGGAGTTCCTTCTCGAATTCGATCTTTGAAAAAATAATGATGAGACGTCCGAGTGTTTTCTCTCCGCTCATGATGGGCGCCACGGCCGCGTAGGTGTCGGCGTTGATTTTTTCAACTCCAAAGAAATCTTGCTTATAAAAAAGTCCCGGAAAAGCTTCGCTTTCAGGACGGCTGCTGCCGAGGATTTTTCCGTTAAAACTCTCCACGCGGACCTCATCCACATCGGACTGTTCGGCAAGAAGCTGGATATAGGCTTTGAGAGAACGCTGGTCCTGTGCCTCGAGCGGGATCTTGAGCGTCTCGGAAAAGATCTCGGCAATGGTCTGAAGCCGCGCCTCTTTGTATTTGACCATCATGTCGCGGAAGACATTGAAGGTCGTAAAAAGCACAAAAAAGACGATTCCAAGCACGAGTACCAGTACTGGAAACGATAATTTATAGCGGATGGGCACATGCCAAGCTTGTCGCGGGGACAATTCCTCCTGATAATCGGAGCTCTTACGCTTTTTCGGCATTGGGGCCTTTAGCATTTCTTTATGGATTCGGCTCTTTTCGCCAAAACCCGGGTCCTATTTTCAAGAAAAACACGTCCTTTTAAAAATTCCAAAAGTTCTCCGGAATGGAACGCCTTTTATTATCGGCAAATTCTTCAGGTTTTGAAATACTCCTCCCAATGAAGGACCAGATCCGCCAACACCTCCAGATCTCCCGGAAGCAACGTATATTGACGGATATCTCCCTGGGAAACCCAACGGAAGTCTTTACAGTCGATCGCCCGAGGCTCCCCGCTCACCCACCTACAAAAAAAGAAGAAGAGCGAGATCATGCGCTCCGAAGTTCCGCCCAAGTCTTTATTTTCTTTTTGTGAATGGCGACTTGGATGGCCCCATCCCGCCTTTGTGGCGGCGGGATGATCAGGATTGGGACCATGCACTCTATTGCAGAGGAGCCTCTCAGGATGAATCCGGATCCCTAGTTCTTCAAAAGCTTCGCGCACAAGACATGCTTCGATCGTTTCACCTTGTTCGCGCTTGCCTCCCGGGAATTCCCAATAGCCGCCAAAGCTGTCCTTCAGATGACGCTGAGCAATCAAAAGTTTCCCATTCTTATGTATGATCGCACAACCAACCTCAAAAGCTTCCATCATTTTTCTTCCGGACCGAGGGCTTGGATCACGAGTGAAGTGATCTTATGAAAAACCTTTTTGATGATCATTGAACGGTTCTTTAAAAAACCTCGAGGTTAAACGATTGAAGGTATTGTACCCAACAGCCCTGCCCGATGGAATCTTTTTATCAGCACTAATTCTCCATTAAAAAATTAAGACTTGGACAAGAAAAACAGGGACCTAAGGACATCTCTAACCCCTTCTCCCCGTTGACTTTGAAACCTTTGTCCCTATAATAATCGCCTATGCCTATCAACTCCTATTTCTACCAATATCTTTTTATCGGCGTCTTCTTTGTTTTCGCGCTTGTTTTTGCCGTGATCCCCTTGGCCTTGGCTTGGTTCCTGGCCCCCAAGAAACCGTCGGCCGAAAAGCAATCGACCTACGAATGCGGTTTGGTCTCTAAAGGCGACCCCTGGATACAGTATCATGTGCAATATTATCTTTTCGCCCTAATCTTCGTCATTTTTGACATTGAAACGGTCTTTATCTATCCGTGGGTTGTAGCCTTTAAAAAGCTGGGACTCTTCGCATTCGTGGAAATGGCCATCTTCATCGCCATCCTCGCCTTCGGCCTCATTTACGCCTGGAAGAAGAAAATGCTCGAGTGGGAATAAAAAATGGGCCAGACCCCTTTTTTTCTATAACATACCTGAAAGAACCTTATGGCATTTACAAAAAACACGGCAACGGTCGATGAAACACTTCGCGCGGAGCTCTCCAAAAAAGGCGTGATCTGGACGAGCCTGGATTTTCTCTATAACTGGGGCCGGCGTTCGTCGATATGGCCCATGCAATTCGGCCTTGCCTGTTGCGCATTCGAAATGATCGCCGCGGCTTGCGCTCGTTACGATATCGCCCGCTTCGGCGCCGAACTTTTTCGCGCCTCGCCGCGCCAAGCCGATCTCATGATCATTTCTGGGACTGTTACCAAAAAAATGGCGCCTCAAGTCGTCCGCCTTTATAATCAGATGCCGGAACCCAAATATGTACTCACGATGGGCGCGTGCGCAATCTCGGGCGGTCCCTTTATCGACGGCTACAATGTCCTGCGCGGGATCGATCGTTACATCCCGGTCGATGTCCATCTCCCCGGGTGTCCTCCCCGGCCCGAAGCCCTGCTTCATGGACTTATGGAGCTTCAAAAGAAGATCGCTTCACAGGAAATCCGGAAAGCGGAGTGGTATCAAAAAGGCCTAAAGCGAGAGTTCCCGATCCCTGAACTCGGCCCAAACGGTCTCATCCCGAAATTCAATCCTGAGATCTGGCAACCGACCAAAAGAAATCCTCGCAGAAGGCATTACGGACAAACGATCCTTGTCGGAAAAAACAGCAAGCTCCGGACCTGGAACTTGTCGTGGCCGCCAAGCCCACCGCATCAGGAGCTGACGCTTGATATGTCTTTTTCTATAGAAGCGGTCAAAAAAGAACTTGAGACCAGGCTGCCGGACATCAAACTTCGTCTGGTCAGGACTTCTCTTTTGATAGAAAACCCGGAAGATCTGCCGCGAGTGGCTTTATTCCTCAAGGAAAGCCCGAAATTCATGTTGGATTATCTCTCATCCGTAACAGGCGCGGATTATCTAACGTTCCTGGAATCGGTCTACCATCTTTATTCGATGGCTCAAAAACAGGGCCCCGTAGTGCTTCGAGTGCGCGTCCCCAAAAGCAACGCCAGAGTTCCCTCGCTTGCGACGGTCTACCGCAGCGCGGAATTACAGGAGCGCGAGGCTTTTGACACCTTGGGTATCATTTATGAGGGACATCCGGATCTGCGGCGTCTTTTCATGTGGGAAGATTTTAAAGGTCATCCTTTGCGTAAGGATTACCAGCAAGAAGACACCGAAGTCTTGGAAGCCGCGGATATTACGTGGCTTGAAGCTCGCGGGATCGAGATTCCGGCTGAGATGAAGGAAAAGGCCAAAGCACTTCAAGTTGCCGGTCAGCGCGCGATAGCTGAGAAAGCTGTAAAGCCAAGAAATTGATATGAAGTTTTTAATCATGTCATCCCCGAATGCTTTTATCGGGGATCCAGACCGGATTCCCGCCTTCGCGGGAATGACAAATAAGGACTGAAATGCAAAACCTAGAAACAGACAACTCGTCCATGCTCGAAATTAATTTCGGGCCACAGCACCCGTCCACCCACGGTGTTTTCCGCATGACGGTCCAGCTTGAGGGCGAAAAGATCTGTGGGTTGAAGCCCGTCTTTGGGTATCTTCACCGCAATCATGAACAGATCGCGGAAAACCTCCCCTACGCGTCCATCATGCCCTACACGGACCGGCTGGATTATGTGAACGCGCTCGCGAATAATTTCGGCTACGCTCTCACGATTGAGAAACTCGTGGGGCTTGAAATCCCGGAGCGAGCGGAATATATCCGCGTCATCATGGCGGAACTCGCGCGTGTCGTGAACCACATCACCGTGATCGGCTTTATGCTCAACGACCTCGGCGCTTTTTTCACGCCGCTCCTCTACGCCTTTCGCGAACGGGAAAGGATCCTCGATCTTTTCGAGGAGGTTACGGGTTCGCGCCTGATGAATAATTTCTTCCGTTTTGGCGGCGTGAAGCGCGACCTCACGGGCGAAAACCTCGCCGCCATCCAAAAGATCGTCTCAAAATTCCCGGTCTTTCTGAAAGAGTTCGAGGACCTGCTTACGAAAAACGAGATCCTCTGCATGCGCTGTCAAAATGTCGGGGTCCTTTCGGCCGAAGTCGCGACGAATGCCGGCATCACCGGCCCCGTGCTCCGCGCCTCGGGTGTGAATTACGATATTCGCAAAGTGGATGGCTACAGCATTTATAACCGTTTTGATTTCAAGATCCCGCTCGGCCAGAAGGGCGATGTCTATGACCGTTATTATGTCCGAATCCTTGAGATACGCGAGAGTCTGAAGATCCTCGAACAGGCTTTGGCGGGGATCCCGCAGGGCGAGGTCATGAATAAGAAAGCTCTTCCCTTTCTCAAGATGCCGCGCAATTTCAAGCCACCGGTCGGCGAGGCTTATGGACGCGTCGAGTCTCCCAAAGGGGAACTCGGATTTTATGTCGTAAGCGACGGCACGCCGCAGCCGTGGCGTTATCACGTGCGCGCCCCGTCCTTGATCAACCTGACCGTCCTGGAAGAAATGTGCCTCGGCCAAAAAATCGCGGATGCGATCATCATCCTGGGAAGCATCGACATCGTACTCGGGGAGACGGATCGATGACCCTTTTCGGTATGGGCGTTTTTAAAGGCATGATGGTCACGCTCAAGAATTTCCTGACCTCTTATTTCCGCAAGCCCGATGAGGGCGGGATCTTCACGATCCAGTACCCGGAAGAGCGCGAGAAAACGATCGAGAATTTCAGGAATTTCCCTTTTCTTGTTTATGACGGAACGCCCGAGAAGATCCGCTGCGTGGCCTGCGGAATCTGCGAACGGGAATGCCCGCCCAAATGTATTCATATTGAAATGGAACTGGCCACGGATGGAAAACCGGCCCGGAAGCCGGCGGTCTTCGATGTTGATTACGGACTTTGCATGAACTGCGGCATGTGCGAAGATGTCTGCCCGTTCGATTCGATCTTCATGGACCACTCTTTTGAAGTAACTGCCCCGGAACGACAGGCAAGTCTCCTCCGACACAAGGAAGAACTTTCGAAATCGAACGAATATTTCCAGAAAGTCCGACCGACGTTGGCGGCGGCCCTTGATCGAAAAAGAAGAGCGGCGGAGGAAAAGAAGAGAGCTGCCATTCAACCGGCCCCGCCCCCGCCACAAAGCGCTGGCGGGCAAGCTCAGGAACTGAAATGATAAAAGGAACTGAATTTGTCGACATGATTTTCGTGACGGCCAAGGCGTGGGTCCTCACTCTTTTGGGCCATTTCCTGCCCGAGTGGATCGTGGTGCTCGCATCGATCACGATCAGCGGGGTGGTGATCCTGTGTTTGGGACCCGTGATCATGATGTACCTGACGCTTCTTGAAAGAAAACTGATCGGCCGGATCCAGAACCGCTACGGCCCGAACCGCGTTGGGAAATGGGGCCTCCTGCAGCCCATCGCCGACGGTATCAAGATGTTCACAAAAGAAGATATCGTCCCCGCGAACGCGGACAAGATCGTTCACCTCCTTGCTCCGATCGCGATCGTGGTGCCCGCATTGATGATCTTTTTGGTTGTGCCGTTCGGTCGGCACATGACGACGGTGGACCTGAATATCGGCCTTCTTTATTTCATCGCCGTATCTTCCATCACGATCCTCCCGATCTTTATGGGAAGCTGGGCTTCACGGAATAAATATTCGCTCCTGGGCGGCATGCGCACGGCGGCCCAGATGATCTCCTACGAGATCCCGATGACCCTGGCTGTCGTCCCGGCCATCATGATGAGCCAGAGCCTTTCGACGAACGCAATCGTCCTGGCGCAGGCGGGCGGTTG
>CAYMER010000292.1:0-3388 GCA_964389345.1 uncultured bacterium
CTCCAAAAAGCATTATCTCTCAGGAAGTTTGTGATGGCGGATGATCTCAGGTTAGGTTTTGAGCAAAGACCGGTGGTCGATCTACTGAAAGTAAAAGAAGACGAGATCTACCGGATCCTAGCGAAGCAATTGGGCGTTGCCGGCGGGCAAAAGCTGAAGCTTCACAAAATCAGCCGGATGGATTCCTCGATTAAAGTCGTGTACAAATGTTCTGTCAGCGGGCCGGATGAAAAAAGTCTGGCTTTTGGGATCCGTTTTTATGTGGAGGCAAAAGAGAGAGCTTTTGATGAGATTAACAAAATGAACGCTCTGGCGAACATGACGCCCGAGGTCATAACAACTTGGCATTTTTGGGAAGCCGGAGACTTGCAAGGGAAGGTCCAGCTCGGCCAGCTGGGGGCCCGTATTACGGTCGTGTCCATCGGAGAATTCAGGGAAGGCGGATCGCTGAGAGGACGATTGGTGGGGCCTCTTTCGGAAAGACAGCAGGCCTTGACTGCTTTCGGTCAAATGGCCGCAAGAATGTGGAGCGCGGCATTAAAAAATGAGGCGGGACAATTAATGGGGCATTTCGACACGGACGCTGCCCGTTGGGACACAAATTTCGGGGTCGACGATCAAAGGAACGTTTTCTTTTTCGACGGTGGTTGTCTGGGATTCGTTACGGTAAAAGATCTTTTCAAACAAGTCCGGTATGCCGTTTCGGGTTCCCAGAGCTTTCGCCGCAGTTTTTGGGGGCGACTCAAGGCCATCGTTCAAAATGAAGGGCTCAGTTCTTCCGAAAAAAAGATACGCCAAAGACTTGTAAAAAACGGGCTCCTTCAGCCGCTCGCGGAACTCCTTGTGACACAGAAACAAATGACCGTTACGGAAAAAGACAGCGCTCGCTTCGGCGCTTCGAATCGGGCGGAGATGCGGGAAAAAGAGCGCCTCAACATTGAAGGCATCAAGGACGCGGTCCGGGGCTACCGGCTCGTGACATGTTTGGCGAATTCAACAGCGCTGATTTACATTCTCAGAAGCCTGGGAGAAAAAGCCGTGCTGATGGGAATGTTTCACGCGGCGGAAGACAGCCCTTTCCAGTATCTCGTGGATACCCGCTGGGGCTTTATCGATATCACTCCTTTTGGGGGTGAAGCCGGCGACTATGAACGCACGGGGCCAGTGAGCGAGAAAGATTATGAAAGGGTCCTGGCCGACCTGAAAGCGAACGGCCGGCTCGTTTCTGCGGACCGGGCTTTAAAGGCCGGAGAATTCATCCTTCCGGTACGGCTTCAGAAAAAACCCGACGCTTCTGTCCGATTCGAAGTGCGTGGAAATTTAGGAGATAACGGACAGCGGATAGCGAATAGTTCAAAACTAAACGATGCCGAGCAGGGGCTACTTCAAGGCTGGTATGGTGACAAAGTGTTCGTGCTCGACAATCAAACGAAAAAGGTTACGGCATTACGTGTCGTTCGGGGACCGGATATTCGGGGCGAGGCCCTGAGCCAAGCGATTTCAAAAAGTTTATCCGCCTGGAGAGAGACCGGCCGTGTTGAAAAGCCCGAGCTTGTCGACATGGCGATCAACAGACCGCGTGCGGAAAAACACATCTATTTTTTGTCTGAAGCCAACGACGTCGAAGGGTTAGTCATGTTCGATTGGAAGAAGAGCTCCCTTGTAGCGATTGAAAAAGCGCCGTGGAACAAAGAGGAAGCAGGCGTTGCCGTGAAGTTCAAAGGCGTCGGAGCTCAGATCCTGACGTACGCGCTCAAAGCGCTTACAGTCAAAAACTCGGGAGCTCGCGTAGAGTTTCCTGAGGAGCCGCTCAAAAATATCCTTCGAAGGGCCGGCGTCAGGATCGGACCGAATTTTCCGATAGGCGAGGCGGTGATCATGAATGATGAGATCGCAACACTGGAAGCTCATCAGAGGCAAGTGGTTCTGGATTTGATCCGCCAGTTTGGTATGGCGCCCCGCTCCGAGACGCGGGAGGTGAGTCCTGGAGAGGTTTCCGAGGCGTTCGGGCGTATGCGCGAGATCCGTGATGAAGCTTCGGCGCGGGTTGCCGCTCAGGAACTGAAGCGTGTTCTGGATGCCATGGCCTCGTCGAAGGCGGGCGATATGAACGGGGCTCTCAGCATTTTCCTCCCCTCGGTGATCCAGGCGATCAAGGGTCCGTACGGCGAAACGGTTGTCCGGACTCTTACGGAGCGCATCGAGGGCGGCGGACTGATCGCGAGCATTGAAAAGTTCCCGTGGCCTTTTTCCGAAAGTGGGGAAGTACTTCAGAAGCTCGTGCAGGTCATTGAACAAGAGATATTGAAGAAGGACGGGGCAGAATTAGGCGCGATCTGCGCGCTTCAGGCCATTGCCGAAGGGGTCGAGAAGATCCGGGGAAAGAAACCCGTCCCGGCTTCTATTTATCTCCGCTTCAAGGACCGTATTCAAGAGATCGAATCTCTCCGTCGCCGGCTCGCTTCTCGTGAAAACGATCCGGTCGCAGCCAAGTACGCCGGACTTCTCGCGCGGTTTCTGGACGATGTGAAGGTCTGGCGACTTTCGGTTGAGCCTCCCGTGCCCACCCGGAAGGCTCCGGGGACACACTGGAAAACAAAGATCTACGATCTCGACGCGGCGACCGGTCTTTATAAGTTGTACTGGAAAGGCGCTCTGGTCGATAAGTACCGTCTTTTTGCGAGTATCGCGAGTTTGTCCAAGGAAGAAGAGGTCACATTCCGGGAAGCCATGAAGGGTGTGATCACTCCGGAGAGGCTAAGGAACCGGGAATTGCATTATCGCTATCGTTCCGATGCCGTCTCCAAGGACATGGACCTTGGCAGGCAATATCTGAACGAAGGGTACGAGCCGGCCATGGAGATATACGAGACGGTCGTGGGCCTCAGCAGTGATTCGCGTCTTCCGCCTGAGGATGTTATGGAAGCCGGTTTAAAGAATGGTGTCCTGGCTCATGGGACACGCGGCTTTTATGAATACACCGATGCGCTTCATGATGCAGGCGCGCTCCTCAACATTATGATCCAGGAAAAAATAAAACTGAGCGTTAGCGCGCGAAGAGATGGAGACTCTGTGAGCATTGGGAACCTTTTTGGGGGCAGCGCCTACACTTCAGCGGTCACGTATGGCCCTGATTTCGTGATCGTGAGGTCCGGTTATGATTTCGAGGACGACGGGAGCATCTCACGGAGAAATCTCGCGCTGTATCTGGTGCTGGACCGGGAAAGCGCGGAAAAGCTCGGGCTTGCCATCAAAAAATCCGTGAAACTTGGTTTTATGAGCCCGGAAGATGCGGACTGGGCCACTCGCCGTATTGTCACTTACGATGAGTTCGTTGCCGCGAGCAAAGCCGGCCGGTTGAAGAAGATCATCCAGGACCAGCTCCCGT
>CAYMER010000293.1:0-5014 GCA_964389345.1 uncultured bacterium
GGGGATGTTGTTTTTAAAAAGTGACGCGCTAGCGTCATCCTGTTCCTGCCAAGGGCGGGAGAAGGATTTCACTTCGAGATTCTTCGCCTGATTCTTGCTTTCGCAAGAAAGCATCAGGCTCAGAATGACGAATTTTTTAAATGAATGAGGAAGCCTATGGCCCAGCATTACCTGCGCGCCTACAAACCGTTCGTGCTTGAGGAAGTCAAAAAAAATCTTCTGATCATCGGGGATCTTACGGGAAATTGCGCCTCCTGTAACGAGCTTGGGATCAACGCTTATGACACCAAGGTCTGCCCGCAATGCGGGACGGTGTTCAAATATATCGCGAGCCGGCGGCTTGAAACTCACCCCTCGGAGCGATTCCAGCTTGCCAGGCGCCTTGCCGAAAAACGGCCCGATCTCCTGTTAATCGATTATTTGGATTATCAAAAAGCCGCGGGAAACAAAGCCGCCCGTGACTTTTTTAGCCTGTAACCAAACGGAGCAATATGGACCCGGGACCCATGGATTTGAGCGAGCCGAAAGGACGGCTGGCGCGTGCGATCGCGAAAGTCTTGACCGACAGAGGATTTACCGCGTATTTTGCGGGAGGTTGCGTCCGGGACCATTTGCGGGGGCAAAAGCCCCAGGATTTTGATATCGCCACGACCGCGACGCCTGAAGAGGTCGAAAAGATCTTTCGCCGGACGATCCCCGTGGGCAAGCAATTTGGCGTGATGATCGTGGTCGAAGAAGAGACCCCCTTTGAAGTTGCGACCTTCCGTTGTGAAGGCGGATACCAGGATGGCCGGCATCCCACTCAAGTTTCATTCACCCAGCCCGAGGAAGACGCCAAGCGCCGCGATTTTACTGTGAACGGTATGTTCTATGATCCCTTCACGGAGAAAGTGATCGATTTTGTCGGAGGGACCCTGGATCTTCCCAAAAAGGTGATACGTGCCATCGGGGATCCCGCGGCGCGTTTCGATGAGGATAAACTCCGGCTTCTCCGGGCCATTCGCTTTGCTTCGACGCTTGGTTTTGAGATCGAGGCGAAAACCTGGGAGGCGCTCCGCAGGAAAGCTTCCAAGATCCACGATGTAAGCCCCGAGAGGATCCGGGAAGAGTTCGTGAAGATCTTTACGCGATCCGGCGCGGCGCGCGGCTTCGTGCTGCTTTCGGAGTCCGGGCTTATGAAAGAGATCCTGCCGGAAGTGGAGGCGATGCGGGGAGTGGAGCAGCCCGAAAAATTCCATCCTGAAGGCGATGTGTATGAACACACGCGGCTTTTGCTCGCAAATCTTCATCCGCCGGTCTCTACCGTCCTTGCTTTCTCCGCGCTTTTTCATGATATCGGAAAACCCAAGACCTCCGCGATCCGTAAAGGCCGTCTGACCTTTTACGAACATTCAGAAGCAGGCGTGAAGATCGCCGGTGAGATCATGCGGCGGCTGCGTTTTTCCAATGAGGAGATCGACGGCGTTTCGGAGTGCGTGGCCAATCACATGAAATTCATGGATGTGCAGAAGATGCGTGCCGGAAAACTCAAACAATTCATCAGCCGCCCTCATTTCGAAGAGGAGATGGAGCTCCATCGTGTGGATTGCACCGCAAGTCACGGGAAGCTGGACAACCTCACGTTCCTCCGGGACAAGCTGAAGGAATACGAACATGAGGAATTGAAACCCAAGCCGTTCGTCAACGGTCATGACCTCATGGTGCTTGGCATGAAACCCGGGCGGGCTATGAAACCGATTTTGGAAGAAGCTTTAGTTTTGCAGCTAGAAGGTCGTTTCAAAAACAGGGAAGATGCTCTAGAATGGCTCAAGAACGCAATTCCTAAGTCGTAATTCCAATCAAGGAGGATCGAGTGATGAATCATTACATGAAATTGAGTGCGTTGTTTCTGCTGGTGGTGATGCTTTCCGGGTGTATGTCGCTCACCCAATCCGAGAAGAATGCGGTGTATGAGTTGAAATCCTACGGGGTTAACACCTGCAATGTGAAAATCAAGAGCCCCGCGGTGGCCGCATGGCTGTGCTTATTGCCCGTTGCGGGATATTGGTATCTCGCTTATGGGTCCGACGAAAAACAGCTTTGGTGGGTCATGCCGTTTTCTTGGTTCTGGAGCATTCCGGGCGCCTATAGCGATGCCGTGGTATTGAATAAAAAAGAACTGGTGCGTTATTACCAATATAAGCCTGCGGGGCAAGAAGAGCTGAAGGCTCTCCGGAAAAAGTATCGGACCGTGGAATTGGGATTAAGCGAAATCGATTATAACGATGGGCGAGTCAGGGCGTCGTGAGATTAAAAGCTCGAGGGCTTTTTTTGCTCTTGCCGGGGCTCTGTATTTTTTCTTCTGTCCTTTGCGCCGAGATTGTAACGGAAGTCGGGACGGATGGGACGTTGACCCTTGAGAGTGGCAAGCGGGTGGTTCTGGCCGGGATCCAGATGGACTCGGAAGGAATTTCGGTTCTCCGGGTGCTTGTTCAGAAACAAGATCTGAAGTTTAAGTTGCTCGCCCATTCTGCTCTGGGAGCCAAGGAATCCGCTTACGTTTACCTTCAATCAAGATACGTGAATTTTCCGGTGAAACTTAACGAGACCCCCGGCGAACAGGAAATTCTCATTAATGAATTCCTGGTGAGGATCGGCGCCGCCAAAGTAGACGAGACTCAGGAATTCAGCCGCAAAGCCAGGTTTCTGAAAGTTCAGGAAGAAGCGAAGAAAAAAGGCGAGGGCATATGGTCTTACGAGGTTTCCTGAAATTCCTGGGTGGGCTGTTTGCCGCGCTTTTGATTCTTGGGATTATTTTGGGAATAGCGGGTTTTTTTACGGTCCGGAATATCAATCCCAATATGTTCCGGGCGGAATTTGAAAAGTATCTCACCCAGCAAACAGGCTTTCGCGTGGAGCTTGGCGATATCAAGTTCCAATTGCGGCCCCAACCGCAACTTCGAGTTGCCAGTCTCAAATTCTATCACCCCCAAAGTCTCGAAAAAATCCTGCAAAGCGACCAAGTCCGGATCGACGCGGACCTGACTTCTCTCTGGAAAAAGAATTTTACCCTCTCCCAGGTCGTGATCCAGAGTCCCGAGATCTTTCTCAAACGCAACCGGGAAGGGGGCTGGAATTGGGAGGTTGCTAAAGAATCCGCGGCTTTTGCTCCGGCGGCGTTTGCACCATCTCAAATGGATCTTACTCCTGCCGTTTTGATGGTGAAAGGGGCGGCGGGTGTTTCCTTGCCATTTTTAGGCGATGTAGCGCATGGGTGGAAAATCGGGGTTGGAAAGATTCTCGTACGGGATGCGATGATTCACTTTACGGATGAAACGGTCGAGCCGGCCTTCGGGTTTGAAATAGAAAGGCTCGATGGCGAGATGCGTCAAAAAACTCCTGCCGTGTCGTTTCATTTTACAGCGAAGGGGTCTGTGTTTAACTCCGCGAAAAGAAACCTTGATGCGGAAGGGGATTTGGACCTGGAGTCACGGATGCTTGATTTTGTGCTCCGCTATGGTTCCGAAAAAGCAGAGTTCAAAGGCATGCTCAAGATGATCAAAACCCTGCCGCATTTTGAGGGGACGCTTGAGATTCGTGACCTGGACATGGAATCAGTGATCCCGGAAGTTTATAAAAAAGGCGATTATGTTTCGGGCCGTCTTAGTGCCAAGGCCCAGCTTTCGTTCGATGGAGCGAATCCTGTGATGATCGAGAAATCTCTTCAGGGACAGGGAACGATCGAGATCCGGGAGGGAGCTCTCAGAAACAGGAATCTGATCAAGGAAGTTTTTGACCGTATGTCTTCCGTGCTCGCGGTCACGGGTGCTCTAGGCGGAGAACTTCCTCCGGAGTTGAATCAGATGCTGATGGATCGTGATACGCCGTTTGATTCACTTCAGGTGGCGTACGGGGTGCAGACGGGCGTTTTCAGGATCAGTGAATTACGGCTGATACACCCCAACTATCAATTGTCCGGCAAGGGGACCCTCGGAATTCTGGATAAGCGTGTCGACGGTTCCCTGCAGCTATTGTTATCCAAGTCCATTTCCGTCTATCTGATGAAAAAGATTCGTGAAATGGAATTGATCGCGGACCGGAACGGCCAGGTCATGATCCCGTTTCGCTATAGTGGTGTGTTTCCGGACGCTTCAGTTCAGCCGGATCTTTCTTATCTCGGCTCACGGTTGCTTCAGAGCGGGGCGAATCAACTTTTAAGCGGCGGGGTGGAGCGGCTTTTGGGAGGCAAAAAAGCCGGAAAAATAGCCCGCTTCGCCGGCGCCACGCAATCGCAGGGGGCTCTTTCAGAACAGGACCAAATGGTTCAGCAAGGCATGAACGCGCTTTCTAAAATTCTTGGGGGTAAGAAAAAATGAAAAAAATACTGATTACAGTGAGCGGTAAAGATAAGCCCGGTATCATTGCCAAAGTAAGCGGTCTTTTATTCGCTCGGGGATGCAATCTCGAAGATATCAGCATGACCCTTTTGGAGGGGCAATTCGCCATGATGATGACTGCCTGCCTGCCGTCGGCGGGGTCTATGGTTCGTGTGTTGCAAGGCCTGGAGCTGCTCAGGGGCACTCCTTGGGCCATGGATTGCCATGTGACCGAGTTGAAAGGAAAGATCCTTCATGGGAAAAAGCACGCGAAAGGTTCTCTTTCTTACATGATTACCGCCTTTGGCAAGGACCGTACCGGGATCGTTTATGATGTGAGTCGCGCGGTGGCGGGAATGCGCGTCAATATTACGGATCTCGATAGCCGGATCTTGGGTAAGGGCTCCAAGACCACATATGCAATGCTCCTGGAAGTGGATGTGCCCGGTAAGGCTGCCTTGCCGAAGCTTGGAAGTCTTTTAGCGAAGGTCTCGAAGAAGCTGAAAATCGAGATCCAGCTCAAGCCTTTGGAACGCGTTTCCTTATAATCCCTGATGAAGCCCGCATCGATACGGACGTTTCCAGATCCGATCCTCAGAAAAAAAACGCAGCCGGTCACGGCCTTTGACCGTTCACTCCTGAAACTTGTGGCCGCTTTG
>CAYMER010000294.1:0-2797 GCA_964389345.1 uncultured bacterium
TGCCGCATAACTCGTGTTAGCGCCTTTCACACGCGCTTCGCCGGGAAGACCGTCCGGATGTTCCACCACAAGAAACCCCATGAACCGGTCGCGATACTCGTCCGCGATCCGCGTCATCCCTTCCCTCACGGACTGCTCGGCACTTGCTTCCACCGCAAGAGCAATAATCGTCTGCCGGGCAAAAACTTTATTATTGGCAACGCTCAAGATGTTCGCCGCCACCACCGACGAAGATTCTTTCACGACGGGGATCACCACTAAATGAAAGATCTCTGAGGAACGCGGCGGAATATCCTTGGATTTTTTCAGCCGTTCCAGGTCCTTCCGATGCATCCAATGAGAGATCCGTTTATACCAGTCCTTCTCGTGGTGTGCTTTGCGAATCTCCTCAAGGTAAGCATCGGATCGGTCCATGCCGCGGATACGCCCGAGCCAATCCGTGTCTTTCTCAATCGAAAGCCTGACATAAGAAAGAAGGAGAAAGATCGTCAGATAAAAAAGCCTCAGGACCCAGGCCAGCATAAAAGCGATCACCGCGATCGCGGCAACCAGGGGCGCCCAGATCGAAAGTGCCACCAACCCCAAGATCAAAATCCAGCTGGTCAGGCCCGGAAGTGTCTCGAAGAAGCGCTGAAGAAAAATTTCTTTTTTGCTCAAACCATGACGCGAATAACGGAATTTCATTTCTTCGCCCCCTGGGTTTCTTTTTCCAGCTCATTGATCATGCCGGAAAGAGTGATCCCTTCCGGGAGAATATCCGCCGCCACAAACTCGCCCCGGGAGGCTTCCAAATAATAAAGTTTTCCTGTTTTCTCGGCGTAAAAGACCCCGCTTCCCTCCCGCACCTGGGCGAGCTTCTCCAAGGAAATATCCCGTTCCCCGATCCGGGCAAGAAATATTTTATCTTCATCGCAAAACAGGATATAACTGGCGTCATAGACAAAATAAGCCTGGCGAAGGTTCTTTCCATTCTCGAAAATCCATTCGATTTCAGGCCCTCGCTCGAAAAACTCTTTTTTGCGCTCCGGTTTTTCAAAATCCAGCACCCCGATCCGGTTCTCCTGCCACAACGCGATCTTCCGGCCGCCCGCATCGGTCTGATACCCTCGGACCCCTCCGTCCACAAAACGGTAAGGCAGCACGTTTGAAAAAAGTTCTCCCCTTTCTCCTCGAAAACAAATCGTATTATTCGAAATAAAATCGATCCCGTATTTCTCTTCACCGCCAAAAAGATTCTCGAGAAAAATGCCCTTTTCCGACAAAATCTCTTCCCCTTTTTTGTCGTTGAAACCCAAACGGACGATCGAGGACCCGCGAAGAGCATAAATTTTGTTTTTAAAAAGCCCAAAGCCACGGATTCCTGGAAGAAAATCCGGAAGTACCGTCATTTTCTCAATGTCTAATCGCGAAAGATTCTGGCCATACAACGCAAAAAGATAATCGGGATGGCCACCCTCCCAAGAGATCTCGGAAGGCTCCCCCTTCGTGAAAAGAACTGAAAGATCCTTCACTTCCGATTTTTCCTTATCAAGCTGGCATCCCAGAAATTTCATGTCTCCAGGAGTCTTCACCTGAAGGATGACGAAGGGACTCTCTTTTACTCTGAAAACCCTAACAAGTGTCGCATCCACAAAAGAAGATGCCTCCGAAAGGACCGGGCGGGTCACTTCATTCTTCCAGTCAAATACCCACAGATCCCCGGCACGCCCTGTGCTTTTAAGAAACAGAAAACGGGTCCCCAGAACAGGCCAAAGGTCTTGGAAGGACTCGGCGATCAAAGTGCGGGTCTTGACCCTCTGAGGAATCAGCAAAACTTTTTCAAAGTTGACGGCCTTCCCCGGCTCTACTTCCACTTTCCGCATCCAAGGCCTAAACCCATGCAAAAGGATCTTCACATCGTAGGACCCTGGGAGAAGATTTCGGATCGTGGCAGACGTCTTTTCAGCGTAGCGTTTGTTCGCGATCGAAATAGAAGCGTTCGAAGGAAGCGTCTCAATATGGATCAGCCCTGTCTTGGCGAATCCTTCTTCGACCTTTGGCGTAAAGATATAGCCGAACGCATAGAGGATAATAATCGGACATAGAACCAGGTAGAGCGCGAAAAAGAGATAAAAAAGAACCTTCCGGAAAATGATCATGACGCATTATGCCATAATCCGCCTCTCCCTCCAAGCCCCTCGGATTCATCCCATTAGCGATCGATCGTACAATGTAGAATCAACGGAAGCGCTTTTAGCGCTTCCTATCTCTAACGGGATAAAGCCATGGGGTCCTCTTGCCGATGTCTTAAGGTCATGATAAATCTGTTCGATTTCGCGATCCTTTCATTCACGTCCCTTTTTGTCATCGTGGATCCGGTGGGGCTCATTCCCGCCTTTTTGGCCATGACCCAGCAAAACACAATCCAGGAGCGGGTCCACATGGCAAGGCTCGCTTCCCTCATCACGTTCGCAATATTGATCTTGAGCTTTTTTTTCGGTCAACGGCTTCTCACAGCATTCGGAATCACACTTCCCGCCTTTGAGATCGCCGGCGGCATCGTCCTGCTCCTGGTCGGCCTGGATATGTTGCAGGCCCGCCGCACCGCGATCAAGGAAACTCAGGAAGAAAAAGCCGAAGGGATCACCAAACATGATGTTGCCATCACTCCCATGGCGATTCCCATGCTCGCGGGACCAGGCGCCATCACCGCCGTCATTCTCTTAACGAACAAAGCGGAAACATTCACCCATCAGGCGATCTTGGCCGGGGCTATCGCTCTGGTCTCCGCCCTAACATTCCTGATCCTCGGGTTCGT
>CAYMER010000295.1:0-5702 GCA_964389345.1 uncultured bacterium
CCCTCGATCTCGTCGAATTCTTCCGGAGAAAGTGGCGACATATTCAGGAAGAAAATATTCACGTCTGGACTCTTGTCTTGCATATCTCTTAAGAATTTCATCATCTCCGTGGGGCTTTTCCCCTCCATCGGATATTGGCTCATGATCTTTTTTAGAAGGTGCATCAGCTGCTTCATGTTCTGCTCAAATTCTTTGTCAAAGCTCATAAACATTCCTTTTAAATAAAACTTTTTGAGAACATTCACTCTACCGATAATCGTCTAAAAAAGCTTGAACCGCCAAAGCCGCTGCACAACCTTCACCGCAAGCCGACACCAATTGACGCACAGCCCCTTGACGGACTTCCCCTGCTGCAAAAACCCCGGGGGCAGAAGTCGCAAGCGAAACATCGGTCACGACATACCCTTTTTCATCCAACGCCACGAAACCCTTCGCGAGACCGCTATTAGGATCGTGCCCGATAAAAACAAAAATACCGTCCGCCAAAATCTTTTTCGTCTCGCCTGTCTTCACATTTCTTAAAAGAACGGCTTCTACTTTCCCTTCACCTTCAATTTTCTCAACAATGACATCCCAAATAAAGTTTATCTTGGGATTCATTTTGGCGCGTTCTTGCAGGATTGGGCTTGCGCGCAATTTGTCACGACGGTGAATGATCGTCACCCTCTCGGCGAACCGCGTTAAAAAGATCCCCTCCTGAAGTGCGGAATCTCCGCCACCAACGGCAATGACTTTTTTGCCTTTAAAGAAAGCCCCGTCACAGGTTGCACAATAAGAAACTCCCTTGCCCGTGAGTTCTTTTTCGTTTGGAACCCCGATCATGCGAAATGAGGCGCCCATCGCGAGAATGACAGCCCGAGCGGCATAGCTCGCCTCCGTGCTTACGGCTTCGAAAATATTCCTTTCCCGAGAGAGGCTCTTCACTTCTTCGTAAATAATTTGCGTGCCGTATCGTGCGGCCTGGGCTTCCATTTTCTGAGCAATCTCGGATCCCAGGACGCCTTCCGGAAAACCGGGATAATTCTCCACCAGGTCGGTGGAAGCGATCTGCCCTCCCGGGACAAATTTTTCGAAAAGGATCGTGGAAAGATTGGCGCGTGAGGTATAGAGGGCGGCAGTTAGCCCCGCTCCACCGCCGCCAATGATCATCACATCATAGATCTTTCTTTCCATATTCTAAACCTCGTAAACGCTCGCCGTTTTCAAGATTTCATCTTCGGCAAAAACCGGCACTTGCGCGCGTAACGCGATCGCCACACTGTCAGAAGGCCGGGAATCGATCACTACCTCTTGCCCATTGTCTTTCAGGATATGCAGTTTGGCATGAAACGTATTACTCTCAAGCTTGTCGATCACGACCCTCTGGAGTTTACCGCCAAGTTCTTGGACGATCTTGAGCATCAGGTCATGGGTCATCGGCCGCGGTGGCTTGACGTTGCCCAGTTTCAATTTAATGGCATGAATTTCCGGCAACCCAATCACCACGGGAAGAAACCGGTTCCCGTCCTTTTCCCGGAAGACCACAAGCTGCTCATGCCGATTCTCATCGACCTTAATCTTGCTTAAAACCATTTCAATCATTAAGGGCCTCGGGATGAGCGTGGGACGCATGGAATTCGGAGGCGTTTGGAGCACTCGCAGGTCGGCGTTGTTCCGAAACAGGGCTCTCGTTTTTTATTTTCTCTGCCAAATGCCGCTGGGCCTGTTTCGCTTCGATCACTTCACGCTCGATCGTTTCCTGTTCCGCCAGAAGTTTGCGCATATCCTCCTCACGATCGCGGATCTCGGATTCGATTTTCTCCTGTTGCTTGACCACCTGCTTCAGGCGCACCTCTTTCACCACAAGTTGTTCGTGAAGCTGGACCTTTTTCTGCACCGTCTCACGCTGATCCAGTTCGGCATGAAGCTGACGGATCTGCTTGCGGGCATTTTCCAAATCCATCTCCCGGGCTTCAAGCTCGGCGAGACGCACTTGCCAAGACTTCTGCTGGTTCTCGAAAGATCCCCGCATCTGTCGGATCTCCTTTTCAAGCTCGGAGGATCTCTGCTCCCATCGCTTGACTTGTTGGATCTGGAGTTCTAATTCCTGGATCAAACGGGTTTCACTCGACTGAACGATCTTCTTGCCCTCCTCGAGATTTTTGATCTTCGCATGAAGACCCTCCACCAAAGTCTTTTGATTCTCCAGCTCTCTTTGGAACTGAGCTGCCTGGCTCTCCCCCTCGCGACGTGCTTGTTCTTGCTCATCCTTGGCACGTTGGAGATCGTTCTTCACGCCATGGAAGCTTTTAAGAAGCGCCTGTTTCTCTTGCAACAACTCTTTATGAGTCAGATCACGCTCTTCGATCTGCTTCAAAAATTCTTCGGATTTATGATCCTCGGATCCAAGCTTTTCTTCGAAATACTGGCGGGTCTGGCGAAACTCCTCACGAAGGAGTTCGTATTTTTCCTCCGCGTGGCTTACCAGAGCCTGCAACTCTTGAGCCTCTTTTTCTTTTTGTTTTTTCGCGCCCTCACTAATCTGCGTGGTTCTTTCTTTTTCCAAAACTTCTGCCTGCACCTTTTCAAGCGCCTTTCGGAGCTGGCTCACACTCTCTTTCAGTCCCACACTCTCCTTCAAAAGTTTTTCACGTTCTTCCTCAAGAATGCTCCGGAAATGGCGGTTATCTTGATTGACCATGCCATTCTTTTCGGAGGCCCGGGTGTCACCGCGTTCCGGAGAAACTCCCTCGTTCTGCACCCAAGATCGGATCTCCTGGATCGCTTCACCGTGATCAAGTTTTTCGGTCTCATTTTTTTGCGAAGGCGCCAACGGGGATCCTAACTGTTGAAGGAATGAGAGATTCGGCGGCGTTGGCCATACGGTCCGATAGCACCGTCGCTTCAGAAAACTGTCATTGCTGACCATGATATCCACCTGAGAACTCTGGAAATATTGCTTCATCTGAAGCGCGGTCACATACAGAAGATTATCCATCAGGATGATGGGGGTATTCTGGACAAGATCGAAAGCTTCGTCCACGGGAAGACTAAAAGCCTTGGCGATCTCGCGGGCGATCTTGTTGCGTTCTAACTCACTTTTGAGGGGATTAAGGACCACGAACCAATCCTGCCCGCCCGGTTGAACCTTTTTAGTGCCTGTAAGCATGCCAACCCCTGAAGATCTTTGATTTGAAAAGAAAAGGATGTTGCGTGATGAGGTCTAAATTCCTGTTCGCCCTAGAACGTGATCCGTTCGGCGATCTCATGGATCACCGGAATCTCCCACCGCTCCCCCATCAGCACCTTCACGATCCCGATGAGCGAAAGAATCCCGAACACCACAAACGACAGCGTAAATACCAAGTCCCCAAACACGGGAACGACCTTCAAGATCGCCGCGGCTAATTCCAGAATAAAAAGCACCAGAGCCTGTTTCCCATGAAAAAGCGCGAATTTGTTCTCTTTCTTAAGTGCAAGCGGCACAAAACAAAGAAAGCTCAAATAGCCAATCGCCGCAAAAAACTGCGCGTCCTGAACTTCCGGATCCTTGGGCCTAGCAACTCTCTCATTCGTAGTCATCATTTCTCCTTCGTTTATGAAAACGGGCTATTATAGAAAGGCTCGCGCACAATCGTCAAGGTGCAATCCTTCAAAATTTGATGCGATAAATCCGTCGATTCGCACGCTGAACCGCTTATACAACCGCGGGCTTCGTTTCATGACAAACTCGGGGAATCGTCCGTTCCATTGGGATAAAAAAGCTTCCCACTTCCGATACGCCGATCAGCATCCGACGCAACATAAAAACAGTCCCCATGCCGAACCCAGGAAAAAATCCGGAAGCGCCTTGATCCTTCATGTCCGTATGGATCGTGCACGGAATTTCGGCGAAACTGGTCGCAATGTTCTCCAGCCCGCGACCGAACTTGGTCCCGATCCCATACATATAATCGCCGACCGTCGCCTCTTCGGCTGACACAAAAGTCACCGGAAGCACTGTTAACGCGACTAACAGGATCGATATTTTAAAACGCATAAAAAATTCCCGGGTTAACCTTTCCGAATCAAACGCCACGGATGCAGCTTCAGATCAGCCGTCATGTCTCGAAGATTTGAGGAAACTTCATGGAGATTTCCAAGTGTCTTAGAGATCTCTTCCTTATTCCCCCCCACCAGATCGTTCGTGGTCTTGAGCAGCGGATTCAAGCTTTCAGTCATCTGCGTCACCTCATCCGCTAAAAGGTTCATCTTGCGGATCAAAACATGCATCGCGATCGGGTCTTTCCCTTCGATCACCTGGCCCACCTCCATAGCGGGAGCATCCTTGGATCCGACGGAGATCTCGATGAATTTTTCCCCCATCATTCCAAGCGTATCGATATAAGCAACACTGTCCTTGCGCACATAGGCGTCCGGAGAGACCTTCACCGTCACCAAGATCGGCCTGGATTCCCCTCTCAGGATCTGGATGCTATCCACCTTTCCGACCTCACGGCCCGCGTAATAAACGGGCGCATCATCGCTAAGACCGCTTAGATACCCGAACTGAATCTTCCATTCGTTGGCCCCTTTTTTAAAGTAGCCTCCCACCACGAACGTAAGCACCAAAAGCATCACGATCGTAACCAGCACAAAAAATCCGGATTTGATCTCGGATGACGAATAAGCATTAGGTGAATCCATCTTTTCCTCCTCTGGAAACAGCTACCCAGAAATTATCCTGATATTAGAATAAGTTCTAAGTAGACAGAAGCCCTTTTAAATAAGCTTCGCTAGTTTGTTTGAACGGGATGACACCTTCGGACTCTCCCCGGATGAACTGCTGGACGTACGAATCTTTTGAATTTTGGATCTCTTCGGGCGTGCCGATCTGCAACACTTTACCTTTATGAAGAATGATGATCTTATCCGCAATGCGGAACGCACTTTTCATTTCGTGCGATACCACGACCGAGGTGATGTTGAGTTTTTTGCTAAGGTCCAAGATCAGGCGATCGATCATGCTCGCAGTAATCGGATCCAGACCCGCACCGGGTTCGTCATAAAACACGATCTTCGGATCCAGCGCAATCGCACGCGCGAGCGCCACGCGTTTTTTCATCCCGCCCGAGATCTGATGCGGCATAAAATCCTCAAAACCCGTCAGACCCACGAGTTCCAATTTCACGCGAACAATGATGCGGATGATCTCGGAAGAAAGGTCCGTATGTTCCTTGAGCGGCACCGCAACGTTCTCCCCAACGGTCATGGAATTAAAAAGCGCCGACCCTTGAAAGAGCATGCCGAACTTGCGCCTTACCTCGTTCATATCCTTTTCCCTAAGCCCCACGATATTCTCACCATCCACCAAAATCTTACCGGAAGTCGGTTGATGCAAAGCGATCAGATGACGCAAAAGAGTGGTCTTGCCGCACCCCGAACCGCCCATAATGACTGTAATCTTGCCTCGCTGAATCGTGACATCGATACCGTCCAGCACCGTGAGGTCCCCGAAACGTTTTACGAGATTTTTGACTTCAATCACGGGTTTTTCAGATTCGTTCATGAATTCCTCATGTGGGCAAGGCGTAATAAATGACCGCCGTCGCCAAACAGTCCACCACAATGATCAGTACGATTGAGATCACGACCGCTTGTGTCGTGGCCTTCCCCACCGCATCTGCACCGCCTGAAACAGAAAGTCCTTGGTGGCAGCTCACGAGCGCAATGAGAAGATCGGA
>CAYMER010000296.1:0-3615 GCA_964389345.1 uncultured bacterium
CAGCGAAGGCCAAGGTGGGTCAAGCTCAAAGCGCCTGGTATCCCACCGTGGAAGTTGTTCAGAATTTTGACACCACGCACACGGTTTCCAAGCGCCCTCTTCAAAGTCTGAACCAGGGGGATATCGGGATGAATTTGAAAATGGCCTACCTGCTGGTTGATTTCGGAGGCCGGAGTGCGAAAGTCGAACAAGCCTTTCAGACATTGCTTGCTTCCAATTTCCAGTTCAATCAGATCTTTCAGAACCTTCTCCTGGATGTTGCCTCCGCGTATTTTAATTTTTTCAGCACGACCGCGTTGCTTGAAGCCGCTCATATGGACGTCAAGGACGCTAAGGCGGCGCTCGATGCGACGAACGAAAGATTTTCAGCGGGGATCCAGGCGAAGGTGGATGTGCTTCAGGCCACGGCCAGTTATCAGAAAATGCTTTATGAATTAGAATCCGCCAAAGGGAATCTCAAAACAGCTGAAGGGGATCTCGCGAAAGTTCTTGGCTTTCCCGCCGGGACGCCCTTGAATGTCATGCTCCCGCAAAAAGATGTGGAATTCAAGGTGGGGACAAGACAGGTGGGCCAATTGATCGAAGAAGGTTTGGCCAAGCGCCCCGATATCGCCTCGGAACGCGCCAGCCTTGCCGCGAAGATCGCCTCGATCAAAGCCGCCCGCTCCGACCTCTGGCCGACCTTGAACGCTCAAGGAACGGGATCGAACGATTGGTACAAATATTTCGGTCGCCATGGTCTGAATTATGATACTCAGAACGCTTACGGCTATGCGGCTGGCGTGAGCGTCAACTGGTCTGTTTTCGAAGGGTTTGATACAGTTTCCAGAATCAAAGCCGCTCAAGCGGATGCCGACGCTGAATTTGAGAATTTGCGTCAGAAGGAGTTGGGCGCGACCGCGGATGTTTGGGATGCCTATTATAATTTTGTGACAGCCACCCAGAAGTTAGAAGCCAGCAAAGCCTATCTGGATGCCTCGCAAGGTTCGTACGATCTTTCCATGGATGGTTACAAGTCGGGCCTGAAAAGCATCCTGGATGTTTTAAATGCCGAATCCGATCTTTCGGATGCCCGGAGTCAGGTGATCAAGTCACGGAAGGAGCTTTACACCAGTTTTGCTCAGGTGGCTTATGCGACCGGCACGATCAATGAACGGACGGATGCTGCCCGGGCTGAAGAAGGCACCGTTGAACTGTAAGAACCTATCTTGACATCGGTCAGGGACGGTTCTTCCGAACGAGAACCGTCCCTAAAAGTTTGATAAGCAGATAGGTTCTAAATCATTCAGAAGACAGGAGAATCAAGAAAATGCGATTATCCCCTTTAAAATTTTCTGTTCCCGGAAGTTGGATCTTTGCGGTGGTTTTTTTGATCTTGGGAAGCGGATGCTCCGGAGAAAAAGAAGTTCCTCCCATGCCGCTCCGCCCGGTGCAGACCGCTGTCGCTATTCAGAAAAATGTTCCGTTCTACATTGAAGCCTTCGGGAATTTGGCGGCGCTCGTCAATGTGGATATCAAGTCCCAGGTGACGGGCAAGATCCTCCAGGCTCATTTTAAACAGGGGCAGAGGGTTGCGGAAGGCGATCTTCTTTTTACCATTGATCCTGCGGAATATAAGGCCGCGCTGGATAAAGCCCAGGCGCTTGTGCGGGCGGACAATGTAGATATGAAAATGAAAAAAGATACTCTGGAGCGGAATCGCGGGCTCGCCACCAAAGAGCTCGTGTCTCAGCAGGACTTTGAAAAGTACGAAACGGATGTGGACGCGGCCGAAGCTAAAATGACCCTGGATACTGCAGAGAGGGCACTGGCTCAGATCAATCTGGATTATTGTTCCATTAAATCTCCCGTCAATGGAGTGACGGGGAAGGTTCTTGTGGATCCTGGAAATATCGTGCTGGCCAATAACGGTCCGACGCTTGCCAATGTGAAGGCGATCGATACGCTTTATGTGGACTTCACGGTGACCGACCGCCAGCTTCAGGCGATCCGTAACGCGATGGCTGCGGGCATTCTGAAAGCGGAGGTCCGGGTCCCGAATGACGGGAAGTCCTATGCCGGAGAATTGAAGCTCATTGAGAACTCGATCGATAATACGACCGGAACCATTTCTCTTCGGGCAATCGTTCCTAATGAAGGGAATGCGTTGTGGGCGGGGCAATTCGTTTATGTGAAATTGATCCTGGGGATCCAGAAGGATGCTGTGTTGATCCCTTATGCGGCCGCGCAATTGGGTCAGAAGGGAACCTTCGCGTTTGTGGTAACGCCGGAAAACAAAGCGGATCTGAGAATCCTCAAGACCGGAAGCCGGCAAGAGGATGATATCGTGGTGGAAAACGGCATCAAAAAGGGCGAGAGAGTTGTGACCGCGGGGCAAATGGGATTGAGTTCCGGGGTTGCAGTCAAAGAGATTCAGCCCGAATCCAGGAAATAAAGGAGCCCGAACCCACCACACTCCCGATGTGTGGCGGGTTCGTACAAGCGGACAAAATAATCCATGAGCTTTACCGATTCTTTCATCAAAAAACCGATCATGACGACGCTCTTGATGGTGCTCGTCCTGCTTTTCGGTTCGGCCGCATTTTTTAGCCTGCCCATCAGCGATCTTCCGGTGGTGGATTCTCCTGTGATCACGGTGACGGTGGGTTATCCCGGCGCGAGTCCGGACACCATGGCTTCGACGGTGGCGGCGCCCCTTGAAAGCCAGTTCATGCAGATCCCGGGGCTCAAATCGATCATCTCCACCAACACGGACAGCCAAACACAGATCATGCTGACGTTCGATCTGGACCGGAGCATTGATCTCGCGGCGCCGGACGTGCAGGCCGCCATTTCCCGAGCGCAGGCGAATCTTCCGACCGATCTCCCCGCGCCGCCGACTTACACAAAAACGAACCCTTCCGACACACCGATCATGTATCTGATGGTGACTTCCGACAGCTTGACTCCGGGCCAGCTTTATGATTATGCGAATCGCACGATCGGCCAGAGGATCTCCATGATCGAAGGCGTTTCGCAAGTCCAGGTCTACGGCTCACAGTCCGCGATCCGCGTCCAGGTGGATCCCGCCAAGCTTGCCGCCTACGGGATCGGATTGAATGATATTGCCGGAGCAGTTCAGGCGGGGACCGTGACGATCCCCGGAGGAAGCCTGAACGGAAATAGCCGCACTTTTTCGATACAACCCCAGGGACAGATGATCGATGCCAGGGAATATGAAGCGCTGATCGTGGCTTATCGTAACGGCTTTCCCATCCGGTTGCGGGACGTCGCGACGTGCGTGAATAGTACGGAAAGTGATGTCGTGAATGTCATGGCTTCCAGTAAGCCGGGCGAGAAGATGCACACGGGCGTGGCTTTTGTGCCGATCTTCCGGCAGGTCGGATCGAACACCGTCGGTCTGGCCGAGCGGATCAAACAAACCGTTGAAGATTTGAAGCGTGAAATCCCGGGCTCGGTCCAGCTCGGGGTCTATTACGACAAATCCGAATCGATCATCGAATCGATTGACGATGTGAAGAACACGATCCTGATCGCGCTTGTGCTGGTCATTCTTGTCATTTTTCTTTTCCTCGGGCGTTTGTCGGACACGATCATTCCCGCGATGACGCTGCC
>CAYMER010000297.1:0-4507 GCA_964389345.1 uncultured bacterium
TCATAGCCGGTGACTGGAGTTCAGACGTGTGCTCTTCCGATCTGTGAGAGTCTTGAAAGAAGGGAATCCTCTCGAGACGAAAAAAATAGACGAAGCGGACTGGTTAATACCGAGAGCATCGATGGTCGGCAGCCCTTTCAATGAGCTCATCCAGAATAAAATTTTTAGTGGGGGCAATTACGACAAATTTGAACCCGGTTTTATCGATCATAACGAAAATATTCCTGAACCGGAAGCTTATGTATTGAATTGGTCCAAAACGCCGTTCACTTCTCACGTGGAAATTTACAGGAAAAGCACGGCTCCTGCGGAAACGGGGTCGTGGAAAGAGATTTCTTCATAATGTTTGTCGTGCAAACTTTAAAATCATTCGTTGAGCGTGTTCGTGGTGCCGGGATCCTCCCGAAGATCAGACAGAACGCTACAAGCCTTTTTCCCTTCGCGGTTCTTGCGATTATTACCCTAGCTCCTTTCTACCAAGTCATTCATTTTGACTTCTTGAACTTTGACGATAACGGCTACGTAACGGAGAATGTCTTTATTCAGCAGGGACTAAGCTGGCAGACAATCCGGTGGGCGTTTACTTCAAGCTGTCTTGGCAATTGGCATCCGTTGACATGGATCGCGTTAATCATCCAGTATCAAAATGTCGGCGCCGATCCGGTCTGTTTTCATTTATTCAATGTATTTTTGCACTTATTGAACACCCTGCTTCTTTTCCTTATCTTTAAGCGGGCGCTTAATTCAGAAGTTAAGGGTTTTGTCATAGCTGTTTTTTTTGCGGTTCACCCCATGCATGTAGAATCCGTAGCGTGGATCTCAGAGCTCAAAGATGTTCTGAGCACTTTTTGGGGACTTCTTTCCCTGTATTATTATCAAAAGTGGGCTTCAAACTCGAACCGTTCTTTTTATCACCGCTCGATCTTTTTTTACGTGTTAAGTTTATTGTCGAAACAAACTCTGGTGACCTTTCCGATCATCCTGCTTTTCTTTGATTTTTGGCCGCTGAAAAGAACGTATCGCGTCAAGTTCGCTTCTCTTATCCAGGAAAAAATCCCTTATTTTATAGCTTCTTTTGCTGCCGCCATGCTCACCTTTTGGGCTCAATCCACGGGAGGCGCGGTGCAAACTTTTAAAGCTTTTTCTTTTGATGTCCGGCTGACGAACAGCATCTCCGCCTATTTTGACTATATCGCCAAGCTGTTCTTTCCGTTCCATCTGAGCGTTTATTATCCCTACATTCATGATATTCCGCGGATCAAAACATTATTATGCTGCTTCGTGCTGATCGCCGTTACTTTTTTATCAATTCGTCTGAGGCGCAAAACGCCCTATTTTTTCTTCGGTTGGTTTTTTTATTTAATTACGTTGTTGCCGGTGATCGGCATCGTTCAGATCGGCTCTCAGGCAATGGCGAATCGCTACACTTACGTTTCTTACACCGGTCTTTTTATTATAATTTCAATTTTTGCCTGCGATTTCTTTAGCAGATCTCGGGCTTTGAAAATCACAGGTTTTCTCATTTTTTTTCTGGCGCTTTCTTTTTTAACGAAGCAGACCTTCGCGGAAGTGGGCTACTGGAGAAATAGCCAGGCAGTATTTCAACGCGCCGTTGATATGAATCCAAAAAATTATTTAGCGCTCTACCAGCTAGGGGATGCTTTGCGCGATGGGGGTAAGAGCGAGGAGGCTAAACCGTATGTCCAACGAGCGATAGCTTTGCTGCCGAACGAGGAGAGATTTCATAATCTCATGGCGTTAATATGGCTCAATGAAAAAAATTTTGATGAAGCAAAAAAAGAGTTCAAAGAAGCCCTTCGCTTGGAGCCGCACAATCCCGAGGTTTATAATAATCTCGGGGGGATGTATATGGACATGAAGGAGTACGACCTGTCTTTGGAGAATTTTAAACAGTCCATCAAGCAGAATCCGGATGCCGAATCAACCTATGTTGGATTGTTGAATTGCGCTAAGGCAGCATGCAATTTTGAAGCTATTGCCGAATTGTTGCCAAAAATGGAAGTTTTAAAAAATTCCAGCCCTCAGATAAAAAATGTTCTTGGCTGGTTAGGGCTCTTCAAGGGAAAGACTCTGTCTGAAGTCGATCAGTCCTGCAAAGAGCAAGCGAAAGTTACCGAATCAATCAAGTTGGTTCAAATGGCTCAAGCTGCTAATGAAATTTCAAAAGTTTCAAAAGTGTTTAAAGTGCAAAAAGTTTACCGTCTTCCCACGCGGTAATAACAGCAACTAAGCCATGATCCTTTCCGAAAACGTGGAGATCGTCCGATGCCGTCTTTTCTCTCCCCCGCTTTGAAGAATCGATTTGATGATTTCTTCCATGATTCGCTCTATTTAGAGCTCAAAAACCATCTGTACAATTACAAGATCCGCAAAAAAAAGATCCGGGAGTTCCTTTCGGAAGCCTCGGAAGGGATCACGCTCGAGATCGGGTCCGGAGTATCGCCTATTGTTCCCTGCAGCCCGCGCGTGATCTATACGGACCTTTCCGAACAGGCGGCGGTAATACTGAAGCAGAGGCTAAAAGATGCCCGCGTACTCGTGATGGGAGCAACAGATTTGCGCTTTGAAAGTGAAACGATTTCCACCGTGGTTTGCTCAGAAGTACTGGAGCATATTCCTAATGATGAGCAGGCTCTTCGAGAGATTTGGCGCGTTTTAAAACCGGGAGGTTCGTTGGTCCTTACCGTTCCGACTCACGCATATTTTTTTTCAAGTGACGACCGCTATGTGGAGCATTGTCGCCGCTATGATCCCAAGCAATTAATGGATCAACTACGCGCCTTGGGATTTTGTGAGATCCGGGCCGTGAAGGTTACCGGGATTCTAGAAAAGATCGCCATGGTGTTTGCTGTCGCTATGTTCAAATTTTTTTCTCCGATTAAATTTCGGGAAAGTGAAAAAACGTCTTCCCGTTCCGTGTTTATGATATTTTTCATCAACATCTATTGCTTTATAAATTGGATCTATGGGTTTTTTGTTCAGCTAGAAGCTTGGATGATTCCGCAAAGCATGGCCACGGTTATGCTTTTCCATTGCAGGAAAGGAGATCGCTGACGTTATGGGGTTTAGCGTCCGGATCATTATTCTTAATTATGACGGGGAAGAGATGCCGGTGAAGTGCTTTCCGAACACCGCGAAAAAACAGGTCGGCTCAGATGCCGGTTACCGGGTTTAAAATAGGCAACATATTCCAGACCCTTTTAAAGAGAAGTTGAGGCTGAAAACAACGGCAGTGTTTTCTTTTGTGAGAATAGGACATTTCTACTTTGGCTGAACAGACGGTTTTTAGTCATTGACGATATTCTGGAAAGCCGCTAGACTTCGCTGTCTTTTTCCTCTATACAAAGCAAAGCCAAGGCACTCATAAATTAATGGAAAAGCTTTCCGTAGAACAACTTAAGGCGAAAGCGAAACTTGTTCGCCGTCACATCGTCGAGATGACCGGGGCCGCGGCCTCGGGGCACCCCGGCGGCTCCCTTTCCGCTACCGAAATGCTGGTAGCCCTCTATTTCAACCTCATGGACCACAATCCTCAGGACCCGCAGT
The DNA here is from genome assembly GCA_964389345.1 of uncultured bacterium. GTDB lineage: Bacteria > Omnitrophota > Omnitrophia > Omnitrophales > Aquincolibacteriaceae > Aquincolibacterium. The sequence goes on from CAYMER010000297.1 coordinate 3,568, forward strand.
GGCCGGATCGTGATCGGTTGATTCTCAGCAAGGGGCATGCTTCGCCGGCCCTGTATGCCGCACTTGCCGAATCCGGATATTTTGATCCTAAAACCCTCACCGACTTCCGCAAGCTTGGCAGTCCGCTTCAGGGACACCCGGACCGGCGAAGACTTCCCGGCGTGGAGGCCTCCACAGGCTCACTCGGACAAGGGATCTCGATGGGGATCGGTATGGCACTTGCTCGGCGTCTCGATAGAAAAAGTTATTACACTTACGTCATCACAAGCGACGGCGAGATGAATGAAGGCCAGACCTGGGAAGCTGCCGCGATGGCCGCGCATCACAAGGTTGATCATCTGATTGCATTCCTTGATTACAACAAATATCAACTCGATGATTCCACGAAGAATATCTGCGATATGGAGCCCGTGGTTGAAAAATGGAAGGCATTTCGCTGGCACACTTTTGAGATCAACGGGCACGATGTAAAACAGGTTCTTAAAGCGGTAGAGAAGGCCAAAAAGATCAAAGGCAAGCCGGTCATGATCATCGCGCACACGGTCAAGGGCAAGGGTGTTTCTTTTATGGAAGGGAACAATGCTTTCCATGGCGTCGCGCCGACACGCGAAGAAGTTGAAAAGGCTCTCAAGGAATTATCCTAATGAAAAAAATCTTAGGCAAAGCCACACGTGATGCTTATGGAGAGACGCTTGTCGAGATCGGCAAGATCAATCCGGCCGTGGTCGTTCTTGACGCGGATCTTTCCAAAGCCACGAAGTCCGTGCTCTTCTCCGAAAAATTTCCAGAGAGATTCTTCAATGTTGGGATTCAGGAAGCGAACCTTGTAGGTGTGGCCGCGGGGCTTGCCTCCTGCGGGAAGATTCCTTTTATTTCGAGTTTCGCGTCATTTCTGGTCAGCAAGGGTTTTGATCAATTCCGCATGGGGAGATCGGAAGAG
>CAYMER010000298.1:0-2886 GCA_964389345.1 uncultured bacterium
CCCATAATGCGTCCAGCGCGCTGGGCCATCGTCTTATCCGGCTGGGAGGCTTCCCAAAGGGCTAGAAGCGGGTCTAGGGCGACCCGGGATCCACGCGTCTGTTCCGCGAGTAAGTTCATCGTTCGCATCATGACCGCAAAAACAAAAAGCCCGACAAACTCCTTTTTGGGGCGCGTATCCCCAAGCGAACACCAGAGGTTTGTCACCTCGATCTGAAAAGGAGCAATGAGCTGAAAGAGTTTCGATTTTTGGATGAGGGGGACCTCCCCCACCGCGCGCCCAGCCACGCAAGAGCGGGTCTTTTTATCCGCAAAAGCGACAGCATCCTGGACGTTTTGAGCAATTCCTTGCCTGTAGAAGCCATTCCAAGAAAACCGGGTGGCTACCTCATCGCCAAAGGTAAGCATCCATTTTGCAAACTTTTTAACATCGCGGAGCATGGTCGTATCAAACTTATCGAACATCGAATCGGCGTAGCGGTTGTTCAGGAATTGAGACTCGGCTTGTTTGGGGTTCCCCGTGATCGAATCAATAAACGCTTGCGCGGCGTGGCCTTTGAACTGCCCGACCGCTTGAGGCAGATTAAAAACCTGAGCAACCATTGACGAGAAGTTTCCGAGGATGATGTTTGCCTTCGCGCGCCCATTTAAGAAGTTCAAGGCCCGCATGACCACGCGTCCTTGCTTCTCCCCAAAAAAGTTAAGGACCGCTCTATCCATCCAAGAGGTCTTCCCGGCGAGATCGTTTGCATACCCTTCAAGAAACTGGATGAACGTATTGAGATTTTTAGAATCTTCGGTAGCTGTCTTGATCTGTTTTGAAAGAGCGCGGAACACGGCGATGTTCGGGTCTACGAAGATCGAGTAAGAAGCGGCGGGGATATAATCCAGAAAACCGCCTACAGCGTCATAAGTTGTTGTGTCCCCCTTGCGGGTTTGCATGAAAGACGCCCATTTGGATCTCGGCTTCATGAATTCAGAGGTCCCGGCCAGCGCGGGACTGATATTCGCGGGAGTATCAAAAAGATTGACAAGGCTCTTGAGGCTTGCAAATTCGTGAAAATGCCGGTAGTAGTCCCAACGGAAAGGAATTAGTTTCTTGGGGTTATTGGGGTAGATTTCTTTCCGGGATTCGTTGACAGCCTCGACGAGCTGATTGTATTTAGTGCGAAACCATTTATCTGCCAGAATGATCTTGTCCGTCTTATCCTGCCCGAACGATTTAACAAGATCTTGTTCGTCCTCGATCTGGTGTTCACCCCAAAGCATGACTGCCGCGCTTTCGCGGGAACCTTTCTTGATTCCTAGCTTCTGAACGATTTCGCTATAAAGTTCGTCGGTCAGCTGCTTTTGGAGTTTGTAATATCGGGTAACGGATTCGTCGAGCGGATCCAATACCCCCTCTTCAACCTGCTTGAAGTTCTTACCAAACACCTTTTCAAAAATTCGGAATACGTCTTTGAAGTTGGAGGTAATCCCGGAAATGTCTTTAAGAAGCGTCGCATCGATCCCGGCGAGGTAATTGGGAATATGCTCAAGCATGATCCCTGACTCATCCTCGAAGATCTCGAGTTGCCTGTAGTGGCGCACCTCTTCGGCGCGGAACACGGCGCGGAGATCGTCCTGCTCTTCTTTGGACATTTTATCCCGAAACTCCTGAATTTCTTGCGCTTCGCGCGCCTGAGCTTCGCGCATCTGGCCGCTTAAAATCTCGACCGCTTTCGCTACCTCGTCGTATTCAGGGGTGTACTGAGACCATCCTCTTTCGAGGTTCCTAAGGGCCGTTACGCGCCATTGCGTCGGGTTTACCGGCTTGTTCCCTGTGAGGGGGTGTTTAATCTCTTTTGGAAGAGCTTGTCTAAAATACGTCTCCCCTGAGGCGTCTCCCTCAGTGGTGGGAGCGTATCGCTTCATGAGTTTCCCGCCAACAATATCCCCATAAGCCCCTTGAATAAAATCAACCTCGGCCTTCACAAGTTCATCGATCTCTTTTTGAACAAGTTCCCGCTCCTTGCTGACCTGAAGAACACCCTTCTTCTGGTAGAGAACCCCGGGATCCAAAAGGTTACGGCTTGAAGCGGAGGTGAAGGACCCAAGCCCGTTAGCCTCGGGATCGATGCTGTCTAATATCCTGATGTTCTGCGTGAGAAGGCCCATCTTTAGGGTGTGGAGGGCACCAGGATCCAGCTTGGAATTGACCACAACGACATTCTGCGCGCGGCGCTCAGTCGTCATTCTTCCGATCTCTTTTGAGGTGAACATTCCATGAGGGACGATATACGTCCCACGAATCGCTAGACCCTTATCCATAACAAAAACAATGCCTTCGCCATCCGCTATTTGAATGCCCTTTGCGATATCAAACATAGCTTCTGGACTTCGCGCGGATTTAAGTGTTGCCTTTCCTTTGGTCCAGTCGAGGTATTTTTCGAGAACGGAAACATCTTTTTTGGTGGCGTACTCTTTATGTTCGATTTCTTCCGGAATACCATTTTTATCGAAAAATCCAAACTTGGTATCGTTGATGATGGCATGGCCGATGAACTTCACTCCGTGAATTGCAAGAGCCGCCGTTGCTTTCTGGCTCATTTCCATATCCTCACGGCTCGGCTGGACCTTCCCGGACGGGTGGTTATGGACGAGAAAGAAAGAATCAGCTTTATGTTTCAAAAGAAAATCAATCATTTCGTAAGAATCTGCAAGGGACTGATCGATTGTTCCGATAGTGTGAAGCTCAACCCCGATAATTTTCCCTTCCCGGACGGCTCCAATATAAAGGTGCTCCACGGCCTCATCCTTCAAGAAACGAAAGGCTACAGCATAATCGGCGGGACTATCAAGGCGCTGATCCGGGAAACTGAACCGGCCAGATCGGAAGAGCGTCGTG
>CAYMER010000299.1:0-3387 GCA_964389345.1 uncultured bacterium
GTCCTGGCCCTCACAAGCGTCCTTAATTCCACGCTTCAATTGAACGAACTCCTCGCTCTTATCATGAAAACCTCTTCCGAGGTCATGCTCTCGGAAGTTGCCTCACTTCTCTTGATCGACGAGACCTCCCACGAGCTAGTATTCCGTGTGGCCCTCGGCGGCAAAGGGGCGGAACTCGAGGAAAAATTCTGCGTGAAAATGGGGGAAGGTATCGCCGGCTCGGTCGCCGCATCCGGGAAACCCGAGATCGTCAATGATCCTCACAAAGACATGCGCTTCGCCAAACGCTTTGACGATTCGACAGGCTTTGTCACACGCGCGATTCTCTGCGTTCCTATGAAAGCCAGGGGAAAGGTCATCGGCGTCCTCCAGGCCATCAATCCCCTGCACCGCGAAGGCTTCAGCCAGGAAGATCTGGAACTTTTTGAAACTTTCGCCGACCAGGCGGCCATCGCGATCGAGAACGCGCAGCTCCACGGAGAGATCGTCAAACAGGAAAAGGCCAAGCAGGCCCTGAAGATCGCCCACGAGATCCAGCAGAATTTCCTGCCGGACCTCACAAGCCGCCGGTACGGAATCGACCTTTGCGCTCTCACCCTTCCGGCATTTGATGTGGGCGGCGACCTTTACGATGTGATCTCACTCGACAAAGACCGGGTCGGTGTCATCCTGGGCGATGTGTCCGGCAAGGGTGTCCCGGCCGCACTTTACATGGTTCGCGCGATGTCGGAGTACCGGTTCCTTGCGCCCCAGTCCAAAAACCCGGCCGAACTTCTAACTGCCCTTAACCAGCGTCTTTCGGTAAACAGCCCGTTCGGGATGTTCCTCACCATGATCTGCCTCCTGATCGATAAAAACACCAATACGGTTCAGTATTCTTCCGCCGGTCATCTCCCGATTCTTTTAAGAAAATCTGCGGGGGGCACCTCCGAGATCCTCAAGGGCGCGCAAAGTCCGCCGCTGGGGCTCATGGCAGAAACATCTTTTTTCCTGAACACGGCCCTTTTGGAAACAGGAGACGCTCTCTTCCTATATACGGACGGCGTAGTGGAAGCGCGCGACAAGCGCGGGAAGGAATACACGATCGAACGACTTTCGGAGTGCGTAAAGAAGGAAGCCGATTCGGCGGCAGGATACTCTGAGAGAATATTCGAGGATGTCCGGAAATTCACGACCGGCGCCGACCAACACGACGATATCACGGCGCTTACGGTTGTTATTCCATAACAATCGAAAATTCCAAGAACCAAGATGCAATAACCAAGAAAATTTCAATGACCAAATTTCAACATTCGAACGGGCTTTGTTTGATTATTGTTTTTTGGTAATTGGATCTTGTTTGGGATTTGTTTTCTTGGATTTGGAATTTACTTTTGCCGTACAAAAGTACGGGGTAAAGTCAGAATGAATTTCGTGCCGACACCAGATTTGCTCTCAACCTTGATCTCGCCCTGGTGCATCTTCACGGTGCGGGCGACGACCATGAGGCCTATTCCCGTTCCACGCTTTCCTTTGGTGGAAAAAAAAGCCTCGAAAAGTTTTGCCTTCACTTCTTCGCTCATGCCGGAGGCATTGTCCTCAACCGTCAGTTCATAGCGCTCGTCTTCCTTGATCCTGGCGCGGATCTTGATACAAGCGCCATCCTTGCTCTGAAAAGCCTCAAATGCGTTTTTTACAAGATTAAGAAGCGCCCGGTAAAGGGAACGCCCGTCCCCCTCCACCACCGGGAAACCCGGATCCGCCCCGGCTTTTACATTCTTTTCATGAACGGTCGCCGGGACGGCCCCAATTTCAGCCCCGGCTTTTATTTTCTTTTGATCAACGGCAGCCGGGACAGCCCCAATCTCCACTTCGTTTCGATTGATTGGTATTGGGACAGATCCTCTGAAATTGAAAGGTATTGGGACCGCTTTAAAATCAAGCCGGATATGATAGCCTTTCGCCTGCTCCACGAGATCGCTTTGTAATTCCGCCAGGATCGCTCCCAAGTCCACCTTTTCGGGCTCCAGCTGATAATCTTTCGTCAGACTCAACATCTCCCAAATAAACCCGTCCATCTCCTTCAACGTCTTGGCCATTTTAGAAAGACCGGTTGAAAGAAATTCCTTGTTCTTTTCCTTAATCCCCATTCGAGTCATTTCATCCGAGAAACGCGCGAGTTGCATGATGTTCTTGATCTCGTGGACCACCATGCCCATCGTCTGTCCGACCGCGGCCAAACGCTCCATCTTGATATTCTCTTCAAAAAGCAGGATGTTCTTCAACGCCCCGGAAAATTGAGACGCGAGGTCAAATCCGATCTCAGCCTCCTGAGGAGTAAAAGCTGGCGCATCGGCAGTTCTTTCGAGGCACGCGACACCCATGACGCTGTTCCGGGCAATCAGGGGAAGGAACATCCGCTCTTTCGTGGAGCATAGTTTTCCTTCCTCAAATATTTTTTGGATGGCAGACGCCAGCTCCTCCGGAACTTTTCCGATTGGAGGGACCGAGGCTTCCAGCAAAAGCGTTTTACTCCGGGTCGCGAGAAAAAGATAACTTTGCCGTGCGGGAATGAATCGGGATACGGTGGTCAGGAAAAACTCGACGAGAACCTTGCTGTCTATGATGGCGTCATAGACACGGCCGAGCTCATGCGTCGCCTGATATGGTTTTTCGGAAGCGCTCATGTCAAGATACTAATACCGTTCTCCATTTGATTTCAAGGGTTAACAGCACTTGTTCTCAAATAAAATTTGAAGGATAACAAGTGCAGTCCAAGTCACCCTTTATGAAAAAAATAAAGACTCGGACAGTATTGTACCGCATACTCTTATAATTTCAAATGTCATGCGGTACTAATGAATATTGCATGAAGAAGCAAGCGCCTCAACAGCACATTGCCTATAGCGCATGGCACTTGGAAAGAGCTGAGGACGCGTCGACGGTTTTCTATGTACTACGTACGATGTGCCGTTTTAAGATTTTTCTTTAACGGTTACTTCGAAAATAGTCCCTCTTACACCGGTGAGCGCAGTCGGGGTGCGAACTTCGAACTTGGAGTTGCCCTTGAGGGACTGGACCTTCACCAGGATCTTACCGAGCGCGAGTTCCAGGAGTGTCGTCTTATCCCCCATCACGGCATCGGTCTCGGCTTTGTTGATACGGAATAAACTCCCTTCCTTGATCTCCACGCTACCGACCTTTCCGCCATCCAACAACACCTCGACGGAGCTTTTGGAAGCCGTCCGGACTTCATCCCCCGGCAGGATCACCATCCCGTCCTTCGCCGCCTGCCACTTCCCGCCGCGGCATTTCACAAAAATATCTTTTCCAGTATTCTGCAATGTCCCGTACCGTGTCCCGGCTTTCGCCAATACTTTCACGGAGGGTAATGCGAGCGCTACAATC
>CAYMER010000300.1:0-9931 GCA_964389345.1 uncultured bacterium
TCGCGTCTTTTGATACCACTTGCTCCATCTTAAGCTTTTCATCTCCCCAAAGTCTTTGGGCCGCGTCCTGCACAAGCTTATACCCCTGCTCACGCGTGAGGCCCTTTTCCACGAGCGCGAGAAGCAACCCTTGAGAAAACAACATCCCGCGACTTGATTCCAGGTTCTTCAACATCCGGTCTTTATTGACCACGAGATTCTCGATCACGTTCTGCATGAGCCCCAACATGTAATCCAGGAGGATCGTGCTGTCGGGAAAAATGACGCGCTCCACGGAAGAATGGGTAATGTCCCGCTCGTGCCAGAGAGCGATATTCTCAAACCCCGCGAGCGCATTCCCGCGAAGAATCCGCGAAAGCCCCGCCACACGTTCGCAAGTGATTGGGTTACGCTTGTGCGGCATGGCAGAGGAACCTTTCTGCCCTTTTGAGAAAAATTCCTGTACTTCGAAGGTTTCCGTCTTCTGAAGACCCCGGATCTCGGTCGCAAGCTGCTCAAGCGTTCCCCCAAGGATTGCGATCGTTCCAAGATATTCCGCGTGCCGGTCGCGCTGAAGGACTTGCGTCGAAACCGGCGCCGGGTTCAGTCCGAGTTTTTCACAGACAAATTCCTCGACCTTGGGATCTACATTCGCGAAAGTCCCGACCGCCCCGGAGATTTTTCCATAACGGAGATTTTCCTTGGCAGCTTCCAGGCGCACAAGACCCCGCTTACACGCGGCATGAAAAAGCGCCATCTTGAGCCCGAACGTGATGGGTTCGGCGTGCACACCGTGCGAGCGGCCAACCATGAGAGTACGGGCGTGCTCTTTGGCTTTTTTGCCGAGCAGAGAAATAAGTTTTTTCAGCTCGCGGATAAGAATATCCGAAGCTTCCTGGACCTGGAGCGAAAGCCCGGTATCCAGAATATCGGAGGAGGTCAGACCGAAGTGAACATAGCGGCCGACGGGGCCGACGTTCTCGGAAACATTGGTAAGAAAAGCAATGACGTCATGATTGCAGACCTTCTCGATCTCTTTCACATGCTCCACGTCGAATTTCGCCCGGGCGCGGACTTTGGCGGGAACATCTTTGGGAATATAACCGTAGTGCGCAAGTCCCTCAAGCGCGGCCAACTCCACCTTCAGCCACTTTTGAAGCTTGTTCTCTTCCGTCCAGATCTTCGCCATTTCCTGGCGCGAGTAACGAGAGATCATCTTGCACCCACTTTCTTTATGACCCACAACTAATGCGTCGAACCATAGCGCTAACGGGATTTAAACCCGTGTTTCTGCCTTGAGAGGGCAGCGTCCTAGATCAGGCTAGACGATAGCGCCCTGATGTATCCAATTTATTTTCCCACATGGCTACATTAGGGCTGCACTGTCCAAGTCTTTATTTCATTTCCAAAACGGCGACTTGGACTGCCCCAATTTCCTCTTCACGGAAATTGATAAGTATTGGGACTGATTTCCCGATTCATTTCTTAATTGAAAATCAGGCGGGGAGAATAAACTTTTTGAGACAAGGTCAGTATAGCTTTGCCCCTATAGAATGTCAACGCACACAAGGCCTGTTTTTCCATGAATTCAACAAAAGCCGGAACGATCGGCTGCCCCAAAAAGACATTCCCTAAAACTTTCTGTCGACCTTGTCCTTCAAGTCATAGACAGATTTCTCAAGCCTTTTCACGCGTTCCGACATGAACCGGTTTGCTTGTTCCAGGTCCCCGACGCGCTGTTCAAGCCTATCCGAACGATCTTGCTTGAGAGTTTTTTCCATATCGGAGAATTCCGCCGGAGTCCCACTCAATCCCGTCCCCGTTGCTTCGCTCTCGACCGCCCACGAAAACGGAAGTACGATCGAAAGAAACAGCATTGCCAAAGTTGAAACTGCTGCAAGTTTTTTCATAGGATCACCTCAGGGCGGAGTATACCATAGCTTCACTAGACTCAAAATGAGAAATGTTACGCTTCGCAAGGCGGAAGGCGTACGGAGTACGGCGAAAAAAATCCCTCTACGCCGTACGCCTTACACCGTACGCGTCAGCCCCTCGGGCAGTCCGCACAACTTTCAAGAAAGGACAGCGGCAGTCCCAGGGGTGTTTTACCCCCTGGGATGGAACTGCTTGTGGACGGATTTGAGGCGGTTGCCGGAGACGTGCGTGTAGATCTGTGTCGTGGAGATATCGGAATGGCCCAGGAGTTCCTGGACGACACGCAGGTCCGCGCCGCGTTCCAGGAGATGCGTCGCGAACGAGTGGCGGAATGTGTGAGGCGTGATTTCTTTAGTGATCCCGGCAAGCCGTGCATATTTTTTGATCATCTGCCACACAAACTGCCGTGTCAGACCTTTCCCGCTCCGGCCCAGAAAAAAATGACCTGTCTTGGTCTTCAACTTTGAACGGACCCGGGCGAGATAATTCTGGCAAGCCGAGACCGCAACACCTCCGAGCGGCACGAGCCGTTCCTTGTCGCCCTTGCCGCGGCATTTTATGAACTTATTATCCAGATACACATGCTCCAGCGTAAGCTCAGTAATCTCAGAAACCCGCATTCCGGTCGCATAAAGGCACTCCAAAAGCGCCAGGTCACGTATCCCGACCGGCGTCTTCAGGTCCGGCATCTTGAGGAGAGAGTCCATCTCTTGCACGTTCAAAAAGTGGGGCAATTTTTTCCAAAGCTTCGGCGAATCAAGAACGTCGGTAATATCTTTTATGTGGTGTGGCTCCTTGGCGAGATACCGGTGGAAGAGTTTTACGGAAACAAGCGCGCGCGCAACCGAAGCCGGTTCAAGGTCCCGCCTCGCCTCCGCCATAAGAAATTTCTGAATATGAGATCGCGTGACCTTGTTCCAGTCCGGAACCTTTTCCTTTTTGAGGAATTTGTCGTAGTGCGCAAGATCCCTGCGGTAGGCGTCCAGCGTATTTTTCGCCAGCCCTTTTTCGACAGAAAGATAATTCAGAAACTCCTCGAAGAGAAGCTGGCTCTTATCTTTGGGTTTTTCGGGTTTCAGAGTTGCCGTATTCATCTCTTTTCATATCGGCAAAAAAGATCACGGACTAGAGGCGCTTGGAATAACTTCTTATTGCGGCCCTCAACATCTCGCGATCGCCATGGCCAATGGAAGCTTTTTTCCAGTTTCAAAGTGTGTTAGGATAACAAAATTGGAGGTTCTCATGCCAGACGATCCGATCCAGATTCGTTACAAGATTGTTTTCAATAACGGCCGGACAACTGAATTTCCGATCGAATTCGATCCTCTTTCGCTCAAACTTACATCTCCCCCTCCACCGCCCCATCTTCCTGACTGGGCAAAACTTTCCTGCCACCAGTGTCCGAACTGTCCGTTCAAGGAAGCTCATTACCCTTATTGCCCTGCCGCAGTGAACCTTTTCATGATCATCCAAGCCTTCTCATGCGACATCTCATACCATGAAGTCAAGGTCACGGTCTGGACAAAGCCGCGAACTTACCAGCAGGATATTTCTCTGCAGAACGCGCTCCGCTCCCTGGCCGGTCTCCTGATGGCCTCAAGCGACTGCCCTCACCTGGCCAAGCTCCGGCCCCTGATCTGGACCCACTTGCCGTTCGCGACCACCAGAGAAACGGCGTACCGTGCTCTTTCTATGTATTTGATGGCTCAATTTTTCATTCAGAAAAAAGGCGGAGGGGCGGACTGGAGCTTGAAGAGTTTTGAGAAGATGTACCAGGAGATTGAAGTGGTGAATAGCGCCTTTCACAAGCGCCTTTTAAGCGCGGGAATCTCGGACGCAGCCTTAAACGCCATCGTCAATCTCAATTGCTATGCGCAATTTTCTCAGATGTTCCTTCAGCCCGGATCTCTCTCCGACCTGGAAGCTTCCTTCATCGCGCATTTTCCTGAGTAACTCTGTCCTTCCGCAATCACGGCGCTTGCACCTAATGTACAAGTACGGTCCTGATTTTTTTTCTTTCAATCTACGATAACCAGAGCTGCCCTAATTTCAACTTTTTGAAATTGATAGGTATTGGGACTGTCACCCGCTTTTCTATTTCCCTGCTAGGATTCAACAATGACAGCAAAACCATCATCAACAAGTTTTTGATTTACATAGAGAAAATTGCTGTTGCCTTTGAGTCCGCGGTCTGCAGTTTGTGAGCTTTGGTCTATAAAGATATCTGCCAGGTAGCGGTCGTACTTATCCGACTTGACCGTCCTGACCAAAATCGTCTTCTTTGTTTTTTTCAACATTTCTTCCAGGGCCTTTTTGGCTTCCACACCGTCCGCCGTCCCGATCTCGGGGGCATCGATCCCGCGGAAGCGAAGCTTTTGGACTGTCCGGAATCCGAAACCGAGATTGATCACAACCGCAATCGTGTCGCCATCAATGATATCCAGGACCTGGATCTCATAAGTGTAGAGAACGTCCTCCGTCACATTTTCAAGTTTTTTGTATTCGCCATCCCGCACGACTTCAAGGATATCTTTCTCTTGGAAGGAAATTTTTTGAGCAGGTTTATAATAATTGAAAAAACCGAGGTCCAGGAGCAACTCCCCGTCTTCCGTTCCTGAGATTACGCGATACGTGTGCAGGATCCCGGGTTTGGCGGCAAGGCGCTCAGCAGGAGGCTCCACTCCGGTCCGGGCCAGTTGATTGAGCCTTTTGACCTCACTGCGAATACGTTGCGTATCCCATTTTTCGCGGGCCGCTTTCTCGCTAACCTCCGCGCGCTTCGCTGGATCCTTCAAGGATAAAAGCTCCCTGTAGTCTGACCAGGTCAATTCTGTCGAAGTCGAGAGAATTGGATACGCACGCGCAAATTTCAGCATGAAGTACAGCTCTGTTGTGCTTGATCCAAGATCCTTGGCTAATCGAGGAATGACTTGCTTGTCGTATTCCGCGCGCTCTTTGTGCCGGAGCACGTGCGCATCAATCAGCCTGCCCGTCTCCCACGCCTCGCGGACCTTGGACTGCTGAACACGCATCTGATTTGCCTGGCGCGTCTGACGGATCGCCTTGACCAATTGATCGTAACTCTGCACCTCTGTGGCCGCAAAACTCGAGGGAACACATTGGAAAAACAAAAGGAGAGAAATCGTTGTGAGTCGAGCTACATTGCGAATCAACATAGGTCTGTAGCCTTTCAAAGATTACGTGTCCCCGAGGTACCGGATTTTTTGAGTTCGGAGAGGAATTGAGATTCGTTCCAGATTTCGATGCCGAGCTCTTGAGCTTTGGCCAACTTGCTTCCGGCGCCGGGGCCGGCGACAAGAATGTTGGTTTTTTTACTGACAGAGCCGGAGGGGTGCGCGCCAAGCTTGCGCAGGAGCGCCTCGGCTGCGGAGCGTTCGATCGTTTCAAGTGCGCCGGTCAGGACAATGGTTTTCCCGCGGAAGGGATTGTCTCCCGCGATCTTTTCCACAAGGTCCATTTGAACGCCGGCGTCTTGTAACTTTTGAAGCAGTTTTTTTGTGGATCCCTGCCGGAAAAATCCCACAAGGGACTCTGCGGTTACTGGACCGACCTCGCGAATGCCCTCGAGGTCTTCCGCTGTAGCCCTGGAAAGTTTTGAAAGGCTCCCGAATTTATCCGCAAGAATAAAAGCCGTATGCACGCCGACATCCAGAATGCCGAGCGCAAAGATCAGACTGGAGAGAGGCCGTTTCTTGCTTTGCTCGATCCCCTCGATCAAATTCGCCGCGGACTTCTCCGCCATTCGCTCCAGCACTTCGAGTCCCGACTGCTTCAAATAATAGAGATCGGCAAGGTCTTTCACGAGGCCTTTTTCCACGAGCTGGTCAATAATGGAAACGCCGAGGTTCTCGATATCCATGGCTTCGCGCCCGGCAAAATGTTTGAGCGCGCCCTTAAGCTGGGCCGGACACAAAGGGTTTAAACAGCGGACCGCAACCTCTTCGCCATACTTGCCAGCTTTTTCGCCACAAACGGGACAATGCTTCGGAAAAACAAATTTCGGGGGATTTCCTTTGCGTTTCCCCAGGATCACGGATAACACTTGCGGGATGATCTCTCCGCTTTTTTCGATCAGGACAGAGTCTCCGAGGCGTATGTCGAGCCGTTCGATCTCATCCTGATTGTGAAGACTGGCGCGCGAAACAGTCGTGCCGGCAAGCTGTACGGGTTTGAGGATCGCAACCGGCGTCAGCACTCCGGTGCGCCCGACCTGGATCCTGATATCTTCCAGCACGGTCTCGGCCTGCTCCGCGGCATATTTGTAGGCAATCATCCAGCGAGGCGATTTGGAAGTCATGCCAAGCGTTTTTTGGTCCTCGAAGCGGTCCACTTTTACAACCACGCCATCGATCTCGTAGGAAAGCTTCGCGCGTTTTGCTTCGATGCGATCGATCCCATCAAAAATATCCGCCATGTCACGGCATTTCTTGGCATCGGGAATGGTTTTAAATCCCAGGACCTTTAATAGTTCCATCGCCTCGCTTTGGCTCGCCGGAGAATTTTTTCCTTCGTACCGCGCGAGGCCATGAATAAAAGCGCTCAGTTTTCTTTGAGCGACCAGTTTGGGATCCAGAAGCTTCAGGCTTCCGGCGCAGGCATTGCGGGGGTTCGCGAAAAGCTCCTCGCTGTTCTTTTCCTTTTCTTTGTTGATCTTCTCAAACTGATCTTTTGAAATATAGGCCTCGCCGCGCACTTCCAGAAGTTCCGGCATCGGCCCTTTAAAGGCGCTTCCCGGGACCGGGATCTTGAGAGGAATAGAACCGAGGGTTTTGATATTCTCCGTAATGTCGTCCCCGTAGCGGCCGTCGCCTCGCGTCGCGCCAAGCTTCAGGAACCCTTTTTCATAAACCAGCGCGATCGAAACGCCATCAATCTTTTCTTCCACAAAGTAATCATACTTGCCGGCGCCGAGAACTTTTGCGACGCGGCCGTCGAAATCCTGGAGTTCCTCGCGGGAATAAGTGTTGTCGAGTGAAAGCATCGGAACTTTGTGCTCGATCGTTTGGAATTTCTCAAGCGGAGCGCCGCCGACGCGACGGGAGGGTGAATCCGGCGTGATGAGTTCGGGGAAAGCCGCTTCGAGGTCGATCAGTTCCCGCATCAAACGGTCGTACTCGCGGTCCGTGATCTCGGGGGCCGTCTCAAGATAATAAAGACGGTTGTGCCGTTGGAGCGTTTCCCGGAGCGTTTCGATCTTTTTTTTCGCTTCTTCGAGTTTCATCATAATCCTTGTAAGGCGTACGGGGTACGGAGTACGGCGTTTCGAAAAAGCGTTCCGCCGTACGCGGCACTCCGTACGCCGTACTGTGTCAAAGTAACCGGTACGCCAAAGATGACGGGAGGCCTTCCGCCAGGATCTTCTCCGCGGCTTTCTTATTATCGTAAGGTAGGCGCACGATTTCAAACGTTAATTCGCTTTCGTCAAAGATACCGAACGAAAGCCGGGAGTCCCGGTCCCGCGGCTGGCCGATACTTCCGGGATTCAAGAGATAGCGTTCGTTTTCCAGGAGTTTCAGCACGCCTTCCTTCAAGACACCGCCCGTCCCCTCTTTTTCAGAGAAAAAACACGGCACGTGGCTGTGACCCACAAAACCAAAAGTGGTCCGCAGCGCCAAAAATGATTTGTAGGCGTCGCTCTTATCGAACAGATAATGGAATTCCTCGGGACTGTGCAGTGTGCCGTGCGCCAAAGTGACGCTCCCGCGGGTCTGAAGATAAGAGAGATCCCGGATTTTGGCAAGAAGCTCAGGGCTTAACCTTGCTGCGGTCCAATCGATCGCTTCCCGCGCCCAGCTTGTAAAATCTTCACGGATCTCCTCATGGATTATGGCGGCCTCGTGATTTCCAAGCACATGAAGCCCGGCATTCTGAAACGCCCACGTAAGACACTCGTTGGGGTTCGCGCCGTAGCCGATGGAATCTCCAAGGACCATGAATTGTGACAAACTCTTTTTTTGAACGTACGCCAGCGCTGTCTCAAGGGCTTCCCAGTTGCCGTGAATATCTGCAAAAACCGCGGTGCGCATTTTTCTAATCCCCCGAGGGGGTCAGGCACCTTTTATATTTCGAAAAAAAAGGTGCCTGACCCCTTTACGACGCAGATTAATAAGCTATCGAGAACCCCTTGAAACATCCCTGAGCCTTCGACCAACGCGCTTCCACATCCCGGATGTAATCCTTCATCCCGGACTCCCGGATCGCGGCCAGGAATTCCACGAGGCTTGCCTCCTCGCCTTCCGCGGTCACTTCCACGCGGCCGTCCTCGCTATTCCGGACAAATCCTGTAACAGGAAAACGCCGGGCAAGGCGCTGGGCCGTAAACCGGAATCCCACACCCTGGACAGTGCCGCTGAAAAATATTTGCATCCGTTTCATATTATTCCCAATCTTGATGTCATTGCGAACCCCTCTTCCGGGGCAACGCAATCTCAAACTATAGATCGCCACGCCCCGACGGGGCTCGCGATGACAGATCCATCCTGGTCATCTCATGCCGAAGGTGAAAAGCGACCACCCCGAACGCAACGCTCACGTTGAGAGAGTTTTTTGCGCCCGCCATTCCGATCTCGAGCGTTTCATCGCAGAGCGCGACGAGTTCCCCGGAAACTCCGGAGATCTCATTGCCAAGAACCAGGCAAAGCGGGCCGGCGGGCCGGTAATTCTGATAAGGAATGCTTTCGGCAAGCTGTTCCAGAAAAACGATGCGGTAGCCCTGCGACTTTAGTTCTTTCAGAAGCGCGAGTACGTCACGGCGGTATTCCCAGGGGACTTCCGCCTCAGCGCCGAGCGCGGTCTTCGTGATCTGGCTGTCAGGCGGATGACCTGTAATGCCGCAGAGCCATAATTTCTCCACTCCGGCGCCGTCGGCCGTCCTGAAAATAGAGCCGACATTGTAGAGACTGCGGATATCGTTTAAGACCGCGCAGAACGGAAGCTTGGGTTCTTTCTGGAGTATTTTCTGGCGCTCCACGAGTTCCGGATGGCTTAGTTTCCTCATGGTCACGCGGCAGGCTTTTTTTGATCCCAGGCGAGATACTTGCGGTACCCCCAATGGTGGACACACTCGGGAAGGCGCTTAAAAAACCACATCACGATTCCCCACCAGGACGGCACGTACGCGATCCGTTTCCCTTTTTGGAGAGCTTTATAGATATCCGCCGCAGCTCGTTCCGGAGAAATGATTCCGAAAAGTCCCTTGCGGCCGCGTACCATTTCCGTATCCACAAAACCGGGACGGATGTCCACAATTCTGATAGCGGGATTTGAAGAAAATTTTTGCCGCAAGCCTTCCATGTAGTTGGAAACAAAAGCCTTGGAAGCATTATACGCCGGAGAACGGCCGCTCCCTCGGTGCCCCGCCACGGAGGAGATCCCCACAATGCACCCGGCGCCTTTTTGTAAAAAATAATCAGCGGCCACGTTGGCCGCGGCGGCGAAGCCAAGCGCGTTCACCCTGATCATTTCCTCTTCGAGATTCCACTTCAATGCCTCATTAGGGTAAAGCACTCCGGCATTAATGATCATCAGATCCAGACCATGTAAGACCATGATCATATTCCTTAAGCCATGGATCGCCTCACGCGGGTCACGGACGTCCAGCTGGAGAACAAGACTTTCGCCCGGCAGTTCCTTTTGCAGCGCCTGCAGTTTTTCGAGCGACCGGCCGGTCAGTGCGACAAGGTAACCTTCCGCAGAAAGTTTTTTTGCCAACGCCCGTCCAATGCCAGTACTGGTTCCAATAATGATGGCTTTTTTTTGGGCTGATTTCATGGCGGATATTCTATCTCAATTGATGCTTTCTTAAAAACGGTATTAGGCACAAAAAAGGCGCTACCTTTGGAAAGGTAACGCCTTTCTCGGTGAGTCTATCACGCAGCGTTAGATTTTTTCCTCTTACCGGCGCAATTTCGCAGCTTCGCGTTCGGCTTCCCGCTGGGCCTTTTCATCTTCCCGCTGCTTTTTTTTAGCTTCTTTTTCAGCCTCGCGCTGCTGTTTT
>CAYMER010000301.1:0-6612 GCA_964389345.1 uncultured bacterium
TGACCCTGGCGAGCACATCCTCCGCGATCTCCTGCGGCACGAACAAGATATCTGCGCAGCTCTTTGCCGCTTCCAAGGCCATTTCGACATTATTCCCCGGGGAAAATGAGATCACGCTGTCCCGGGTGGCGGGCTGGCCTCTCAATAAAAGAAGCGCCCGGATGTCGTTTATGTCGGGAACAAATCCTCTTTCGATCAAAATGGCACCATATTGAGCGATCTTTTCCGGAGTGGCATTGGGAACTTTACTCGCAGGAATCCCCTTCTCCATCCGGTTTCGCTTGAGAAATTCCTTCGTCGCCGTACGATCCGCCTGATGCCGCACTTCGGAACGCACGGTGACGTCACTCTCAGTGCGGAGGCTACTACGTATCTCCGAGCGGCGTACCGCGTTTAGCACATACCGCAGGTAGCTATCCATAAACTGGAAAGACAATTGAGTTAGGTTCTCTTGTAGCTGCTCCTTGGTATAAGCAAATCGATTGACAACGGTCAGATCATATTCTTCGCTTGAAAAATTCTGAAAGATCCCCGTCAGCACACGATCCAACCGGGTCGTCCGTCTTCCCGTCTGCTTATCCAGTAACGGCACGATCGGATCCCGGACAAGCAAGCGCCGCTGGATCTCGAAGGCAAGGGCCTCCGCCTTCATCAACTCCGCTCCTTCCACGGGTGGCTTTGCGTAATGCGAAAATAGCAGATCCAGCTCTTTTTTAAATCTCGGAGATTTGATGAATTCATAGTTTTCTAAAAGCACCGGATCCAGAAAACCGTATCTGCCCGCATTACTTCTTGTGATTCCTTTTTCAATTAAATCGATCACGGCAGGATCTCTCAAATCGATCTCTCCCTTCTCTTCCGCCATCCGGCCGAACATCACATGATGGGCCCATGCGTTCGCAAACGGAGAGGGAAATGTTTTGTCGATCTCCGCCTCATTGTCAATCCGCTGCCGCAACTCTTTCGGCGTCAAAGGCGCGAGAAAACACGTCCAAATGTCCTTATAGGCCTTTTTCAGAAACCGGAACCATTCGTAACCACCTTCCAGAATACTCAAACGATCCGCGGCAAAAAGCCCCGCCATGCCGCTGATCAGGCGGTTGACATAAACGGTCGTTCCGTCAACATTCTCAATGCGGTCTCCCGGAAAGAAAAGCCCCTTGCGATCTTTGGGAATGACCACCGTCAACATTACCGGCTGATTTGAACCGTGGCGTAGGACCTTTAGCTGGCTCTCCCCGTCATAGTCCACAACGATGTCATCCTTCCTTAGATTTTCCGCACCTTCCACATCGTGTACGGCGACATTCGGTTCGCCTTCCGGGAAATCATCAAGCGCCATTCCCTGAGGTTCCCCGTTGACAGGCTGGATCTCCACCGGAAATCCAAGCTGCGGCAGATTTTTCAAATACCCCGCTCCCCGAAAATGGTAGGCCCAGCCATCTTTCTCGGATAACAAGGTCCCTTTATCGACCCGGGCATCTCGTGAATGGTAGAGAACAACAGGAGTCACCATATCTGCAAAAGGCGCCGCTTCCCCTTTTTGACGGTCCGCCGCTTCCACCTTGAAAGTGGCCTTAAGCAAAGTCCCCTTCCCGGTTGCCGAACCCGCGGAAAATACCATTAATTTTTGCTGCATGTCAGGAAAAGCATTAAAAGCCCCGGTTCTGATCATCTCCCGGATCAATTCGATCCGCTGCTCAAGCGTCTGGACAACAAATTCGGCTTCCGGGATATTTTTGATCCTCGTAATGACCTCCCGTGAAGCCTGCGATACATGCACGCCCCGTCTTTCCCGCATCGTCACCAGTTGGTCGATCTTTGAAATGACCGGAACGGCGTTGCGAAAGACAGGGCTGTGTTTATCTTCCAAAAGAGCGGATTTAAGGATCATTTCTATCAAACTGGCTAAAAATGGTGCCTTGTTTCTCGAACTCCAAAAACGGTTTTCGAGCTCAGTAATGCGCTTGGAATCCGCCAAAATATCTTCCATATGTTCATAGCCGAGGATCATGCCCGTGACCCATCGCGCACCCAATCGGGCGTTCCGGAACAATCTTTTTTGTTTCTCATCTGCCTCCGGACTAACGAAATCGAGCAAAGCCTCCCGCAAGCCTTGAAATAGGCGATCCACGTCTAGATCTGCTTCGCTTTTCTTGTCGGGAGTGCCTGCGGATGTTTCCTTCAGCCGTATTGCCTTCTGTAATTCGTTAAGCACCTGTTGCGCCTTATCTGCATAGCCGAGAAGGAACGGGATCCCTTCTCCCAGAACTTGCTTCGCGAGAGCTTCCTCCCGAGGATCGCGCACTTCCGAACGCTGTTCCGAGCGCGCCGCACCGGGCTTACGAGACTCTTCCGGAATCGCTTCCTGCGAACTTTGCGCTTCCGTGCGCATTCCTTTTATGATCCCCGAGAAAAATTTACGGACCAGATCATCGGTCAACCGCTCCATTTGAGCGTTCTTTTTGGCAGGATCTACCTGCCACGGATTCGGCAACCTCAATTCATACTCTTCTCGATAAAGGATCTGAGCTACTCCCTCCAGGATCCGGTTGTAACGGTCGTACTGATCGTCAATTTCTCCCTCGCCATATCGATCCGTACGTTTCACCCTGCTCAAAGGCACGACCTTATAGATCTGCTTGTCTTTTTTGTAATCATCGCGGCTGATAAGACGGGCCTCTATCTCGATCGCCATCGCGCGGCAAAGATCGATCTCCTTCGGGGTCACCGGGGGCTTCTGAAAACTCTTGTCGAGAAGATCGTTCAGATCCTCCACAAAATTCGAGGAATTGATCAGCCTGAGATTTTCGACCCGCGTTTTGAACTCTTCAATAGAAGCTTTGATCCGTTCCTGAAGTTCGGGTTCCTCTTCCACGTCCAAATCATGTTCCGCCTTGCGAACCGCCGCGGCAATCTGATCTTGGGCAATATACCGGTATTCCATAGGAATATTGGTTTCAACCCATGCAACATTCCGAGCGCGCATGCTGATCTCCGTCTCTGTGAACGGAGAAATGAAGACCGTTTGAATGGCAGGTTTGTCAGTGCCACGTTGCGGATACTTTTTTCTCAAAATCTCAAACCAGCCGTACCCCCCTTCCAGGTAGGCCGGCTTTGTTCCGGCAATCCCGGTGTCTTCAACCCCGGCGATCGCACGGTGCAACACCACCATATCGCCGGAAACTCGTACGATCACATCCCCCGGAAGTAGCGCACCGGGATATCTCCGTTCGACCAGAACATCTTGTAAAAATTGTTCATTTCCATTCCGCAATATACGAACCCCTGTGGTTTCAAAATGGAGCACCTTGTCACCCGCCATGAGCCTGCCCGCATTTTTAACATGGGGTACCCGGACATTCATCTGGATAAAATCGCGCATAGGCAAGCCCTGGGTTTGCCGGTTAACGATCGTCAAGACTATGGGGTTCCCCCCAGTTAATAGCTTCTGAAATTCCTCCGGGGTCCGAAAATGAAAGAGAAGGCCGTCTTTTTCTGAAACACCGTTCACCACCCGGGCCGGGCGCGTGTGAAAAAGACTCAGCTTCTCGACAAGATCCGAGAAGGGGCCCTGCCCCGCAGCAGATGTCCGGGGTTCAAAGGTCGCGTCCAAAAGAATCCGGCGCCCCTCTTCCGGAGGCCCGGAATAAAGAAGCAGTCTCTTGGGAAATGCGGGGAATAGATGGAAAACGTTACGGTTCTCAAGCAACCGAACATAGTCAACGAGCACTTCCGTAGGCATTTTCGAAAGATTAGCATCCGAGGCATAAATGATCTCTTGAAGATCTTCGGGGAAACCCTCAGGGAGTCCCTTCTCTTCAATAACCTCATGAAGCCCCTTAAAAATGTTGAGCGTAAAATACCTTAGCATCTGGTCGCGCAGGTTTTGGGTGATCGCCTCCAATTGAACCTTGTCGGACATCTGCCTTGAAGTCCAAGGGAAATGCAAGATAAGCTCATACTTGTCTCTAAAGAGCATCTGCATGACACTTTCCAATATGCCGTTGTATCGATCATAGGGATCTTTATTGATCTCCAAAATATTCGGAATGGGAATCCGGCTTAACGCGAGACGTCCGTAACGGTTGCTGAGACGACGCTCAATCGCATAGGCCATGGCGCGGATCTCATGCTGTTTGCTCTCCGGGATCTTGTAATCCGAGCCCACATCCGCAATCAGTTTCTGAAGATCTTCCAGGAATTTCGGCGACTCCATGAGAACCGAATTCTTCTTTTGAGCGATCTTGTCAAGCACCGCGACCTGGATCTGATACCGCGCGTCCTTCGACACAGGATCCGGCGTGTCATTAAGATCGATTTCCTTTTCCGCACGGTCGGGATGGAATTTTTCGTCGTTCAGGATCATCTTATACGCTTGATTCGCCCAGAATTGCGCTTCCGCCTCCATCCCCGCATAACGAGAATCGTGCTCGGCTGTGAACGTCTGCATGATCCACGCCTGGTTCCTGGTACGGATGTCCAACTGCATATCATCGTAAGGTGCAACAAAAACCGTCTGGACATTCGGAAATTCCTTCTTGAGGGCCAGATACCAGCCATAGCCCCCTTCAAGGATTAACGGCTTGCTTCCTTTGAAAACTCTGTCCTTGAGACCGCCGATCAACCGGGTCACTTTCACAAAATTCCCCGACACTTCCGTCACCACGTCCCCAGGAAGCAGGATCCCCTGTTTGTCATCTTCGATTCGGACCCCTTCCAGGAACATCTCTTCACCGGTGCGGCTGACCGTGACACCTTCTTCGGAAGAACTCACCACAAGATCATCAGGCTGCAAATGCGCCGCACCCTGGACATAAGCGACAACAACATTGGCTTCCTTGAAATCGACCACAGCCATCGCTTGGAGCTGGCGATTCACCCAAGCGGCCATCAGCTCGTACATCGCGATAAGTCCCAAAAGCAACTTTTCTGGACGGAAATGATAATGGACACCGTCTTTTTCCTGTTTATGAGGGCGATAGCTCCGGCTGTGATAAAGCATGATCTTCCCGATCAGATAAAAATAGCGGCCCCGGCTCTTCGGGTTCACGGAGAATGCGGTATCGAGAACATCCCCTTTGCCTCCGGCCGGCGGGCCTGAAAAAAGCAGGAGTTTCGCTTGAAGCTCAGGGTATTTCAGAAGCGCACCCGACAGAACGACCCCCTGCATCAGACGTGCTATTTTGTCTGTTTGCATCTCGTCCAGGGCTTCATCCGTGAAAGCGCGCACCCGAGTGATCAATTCACTCGCAAGAAATTCTTGGAGCGGCTGTAAATTCTCAGGTACCGTGAGCCACTCCTGGCCTTGAACAATAGTTTGCGGGAAAATCTTATCCCCAACCTGGTCTAGAACGGCGAGAACGGACGTCAGGGTATCGGAATAATCCTTAAGATATTGAGTTGTCGAATGCTGCGGGGTTCTATAGATCGGTGGAAATTGGGCTTCTAGCGCGTGACGGATAAGCACGAACACATAAATTTCCCAGTCCTCCGGCGTCACATACATGCCGGTTTTCAAACGCTCTTTTTCTTCAGTGGGAGGGCCACGCAAGAGAGCACTATTGATCAAAAGCTGATTGTCCTTAAAAACAACGGCCGTTTCGAGGTCATCGCTGACTTTGAATTCTACCTTGATCATCTCGCCCGGAGGGGTCGAGGCCATCCAATGCGCCAACGTCTTGCGCAGCAGTTCTTGTTCCCCTGCCGACAACTCGTGCCCGGCGTCTACATACCGGACGATCGGCGCCCCGTCACCGCTGATCTCCACCCATCCCTCGACCGGCTGGCGCATTTCCGACCGAGCTTCGGCCCGTTTCCGGGTAAGAAGGATGGCTTCAAGTCCGATGCTACCGCGCGAACCGATCGTCCCGGCCAGATCCTTGCCGTTCGCCCAGAGGAATACATCCTCGGCACCCATCGCAATAAGCCGTTTGATCACATCAGAAAGCTTCAACCCCGCGAATTTGGAATCTCCGGACGGTGTATTGCCGACAATGATCTGACGCGGCTTCTGGACATTTCCGGCCGCGTCCCTGACCTCTTTCGTGAGGCCGATAAAACTGTGCGGATAGACTGCCGACAGGAGAACGATCTCTATCTTTTGGCCGTCCGCGGTAATCCGAAACTCCCCTTCTTTTAATGTTGCGCGCTCCCGGTCCGTGCGGGCGTCAAAATCTCCGTATCCCCATTCCAGATACTTTTCCAGGATCTGAGGAAGCGTGACCCCTTTTTCAAACAGCGGAGCAAGCGACAGGGTAACGGGGCTGCCCAAAAGGGCCTGCCGGATAAGTCCGGGGTTTGAATAAAGTTCGCCGCGATCGTCGCTGAAACCGAGCTCGACATTTTGTTCGACCCCTTCGATCTTCATCCGGAAGAACGGCAGCCGGAAAATGTGGCGAAGGTCGTCAAACTGCTCATAAAGATTTGCGAGGTTGTCAGCACCGTTTTTCACGATCCTTTGCCCGTAGACCGCGTCCCTGATGCCAGTAACGGGGTTCCCGTTTGCGTCAAAAATGCCCCGGGTCCCGTCCGCCTTTTTAAACTGGAGGCTCATCACGACAAGCTCTCCGCTATCTTTTGTAACCAACATGTCATAGATCCGGCCCGCTA
>CAYMER010000302.1:0-2800 GCA_964389345.1 uncultured bacterium
TCTGGATTTCTTGAAGGGCAAGGGCGTCAAGGCCGAAGCGATCCGAATGCATCCGGCTTTTTCGGTGGACGATCACTTAGTGGTCATCATGGAGGACGCGGACCAAAAGAAGCGTCTCTTCTATCACCCTAAAAAAAAGACGATCGAAGAGTAGCTCGCGCCTGCGGCGCGCGCAACGCTCAACGGGCAACGCACAACGTAAAAGCCAAAGGGAAATTCGTTGCGCGTTGTGCGTAGTACGTTGCGCTCAGAGATCGACCGCCTTGCGAAGTTCGCGGGCCTCGTAGGAAGTAAGAAAGCGGCCCTGACCCGGCGCCAGATGCCCGAGCTTGAGAGGCCCGAAGGAATAGCGGTTGAGCATCACGACATCATACTCGAATCGTTGGAACACTCGCCGGATCTGGCGCTTCTTTCCCTCGCGAAGTTCCACCATGACGATCCTCGGTGAAATCGGCCGGATATCCTCCAATTTAAGAAAACCGTCGTACGAATGGAAACCCTCCAGGACTCGGCTACGATCCCGCTCGTCCCAGGCGCGATGAAGCTTCGCCTGATACCATTTTTCCACATGATAACGCGGGTGGATCAGCCGGTTCGCGAGCTCACCATCGTTGGTCATGAGAAGCAGCCCTGAAGAATCCTTATCGAGCCGCCCCACCGGAAACACGCGGACACGATTCGTGGCGGATTGACGCGTCGCAATTACGAGATGACGCGGCAGGAGGTCAAATACCGTTTTCTTGGCATGCCGGTCCTCGGCCGTCACCACATACCCTTCGGGTTTGTTCACAATAAAATAGACGTGCGGCGCGAGCCGAAGAACCTTCTGCCGGTACATGATCGTATCGTTCTGAAAATCCACCTGCCGTCCCAGGTCCTGCACGACCTCGCCGTTGACAGAAATAGCACCGTTGGTGACAAAGACCTCGCATTTCCTGCGGGATCCGAGCCCTGCGCTAGCCAAAGCGTGCGCGATTCTCATCGTTTTTTCGCTGTTCTCCATTTTATTTCAAGGGTTAACAGCACTGTGCCGCATACCTTTAAATTTAAAAATGTCATGCGGCCCTGAGCTCCGCGTAATAAAGAGGCCGACCTTCGGCTGCCCATTTGAGTTCGTAACTGGTTTTGTTCATTCCGTCCAAGATCCTTCCATTCACTGTTTCGCGCACATTCTCCCAGAGTTCCGACGTAGCGGCTATGGTTTTCTTCATGGCGGTAAAATAATCCTTATCATCTGTTGCGATTTCGACCAGCCCTCCGGGTACGAGCCGGGCGTGAAGCAGCCGGAGGAATTCATCTGTGAAAATACGGCGTGTCTGATGCCGACGCTTGGGCCAGGTGTCCGAAAAATAGAAATGAAAAATGCTGACGCTTGCAGCTTGAATCGCCCCGATCAAGTACGCACGTGCCTCGGCCCTGATAAAATGGATGTTGGGAAGCGCCCGTTTCTGGGCGCGCGTCTTCCCGATATTCATGAACTTACTGACCCGATCGATCCCGAGAAAATTGATCCCGGGATTTTCGATCGCACGGGCGACAAGAAATTTTCCCTTCCCACAGCCGATCTCAAGCTCCACCGGACTGGCATTCCCGAAAAGTTCGCTGAAAATAATGGGCTCGTACTTTTCTTCTTCAAATTTCCGCGTTTTACTTTTCTTGTCATTCCCGCGAAGACAGGAATCAGGCTGTCCGCCCGAGGACGGATCCGCCGACGCTGTCTGGCGGAGATCCCCGACCCTATAGGGCCGCTGCGTGGTAGAAGCATTCGGGGATGACATACCTAACGGGTGCATGTCAGCCATACCAGGGTCTCCAGATGCCGGGTCCTCGGGAAAAAATCGAACGGCATGATCTTCCGGACTTGCCAACCGACTTGCGCCAGATGTTTCAGATCGCGCGCAAGTGATTCTGGCGAACAGGATAGATAAAATAAAGACCCGAGGCCTGTTGCCTGCCCCGCCGCTGTAACGGCGGCATCACCCAAGGTTTCGATCGCGGAGCTGGCAAGACCGCCGCGCGGCGGATCTATCAAAGCCACACACGGCTTGCCGCTCAACTCTTTCAAGACCTCCGGCAAATGCGTCTCGACCTGTCCTTCAAGGATCTTCACATGTTCCAGCTTGTGATGCCGGACATTGTAATGGGCCAATTTCACGGAATCACACCCGGATTCGATCATCACCACTTCCCTGGCGCGATCGGCCAGCGCGATCCCGAACAGTCCGACGCCGGAATAAAGATCCAGGAAGACCGTATCTTCCTTCCACTCGATAAAGCTTTCGATCCGCGCAACGATCTTTTCCAGGATCGAAAGATTTGCCTGAAAGAATGTGTCGAGCGCGTAAAAGATCTTTCGCCCATGCACGGTCGTCTGAAAGTAATCCTTTTCCTCCATTCGAAGCGACCTGCGACCGATCCCGCCCCAAAATACCTTGCCTTCATCGCCCACACGAACCACCAGGTTCGCGACCTTATAATCCTCCGGGAGCTTGCGGACCGCTTCTTCTTTTAATGTGGGCAGGAAATCATTAATTTCTTTACGGGCAATGGAACAAGCCGTGACTTCCTGCAACCGCTGAGTTCCCGGCAGCATAAAACCCATTTGCCGCTCACCGCTATTCCTTTTACGCAGGGTAAGATCAAGGCGGTTTCGGTAATAATAGGATTCCGGAGACGGCGTGATGGGTTCAAAGACGTCTTCCGGAAGGCTGAGCTCCTTCGCAAGAAGTTCCTTCAAGATCGCCTCTTTGCGAGAGAGTTCTTCTTCATACGGGATGTCCTGATATTGACATCCTCCGCA
>CAYMER010000303.1:0-4388 GCA_964389345.1 uncultured bacterium
TTCGCCGTAAAGACATTCCCGAGCGTTGCGCCGGTGCTCGTGACCATCTGGATCGCGGACATGCGGCCGCTGCGAAGGGCTGTTGCGGCGATCGTGTCCGCCCCGGTAAGATGCAATCCTCCGCCCGGCGTTCCAAATTCCACCAGGTACTGGAAGACATATTTTTGCAAGACCATGGCAATGCCCGCCGTGGTCGCGCTCGACGGGATCCCCAAAAGACTTCCGATCTGGCCCGCGACACCAAAAACAAAACCCTGCATTCCGTAGGCGAGCAGAGGCTCCACGATCGCTTCTTCGATCGCTCCCTGGACACTGGACATGACGAACTCCGACTTCACCCATCCCTCAAAAACACCGGGCGTACCCGCAAACCCCTGAATCCCCAACACGCGTTCAATACGTTGGGCAACCCGGCTGCTGATCAAATCGGTCCCGCTGCCGAGAGCTCCGAAAATCTTCGTTTTGGCCATGGCGGCCATAACAGGTTCAAGCACATAGAACCCGCCGGCAAAGATCGCGCTTTGTCCAAAGAGCGCCCAGCTGAATTTCCCCTCGTTCCGCCAATCAATGCCGTAGGGCGAGAGGAACTGCTGGGACAACTGATCGTAAGAGAGTAACTGTCCATTCGCATCGTAGAGAGTATTTCCAAACGGCGAAAACAACAGACCAAAAAGCCGTGCCGACGGAGAATTGGGGCTCTCGCTCATCAAAAACGACGCAGCCATACCCATCGGCACAAGCTGCATCTGGAGGTTCGAAATGCGAAAATAGGAGGCGAGGAGGCCTCCCCCTTCGCCGGTCAAGGGAGAAGCGGACTTTCCTTGAAAGATCTGATTCATCCATGTCAGGGTCCGGCTCTGGCCGGGAAGCAGGTTCTCCGGCGCACCCCCGAGCCAGGCCTTTGAAAGAGCTTCCGGATTTCTGAAGCGGATAAGGTCATAGAATTGTCCCCATGTTTGCGTCAAGAGACTTGCTTCCTTGTCGGCCTGAGCGCCCGCCTTAGTAATTGTCGAAAACGGCGTTTCCACGACCTTCGTCCAGCTCTCTTGCAATAGGCGTCTCGTATCGGTCACGGAATCCATAAGTTTCGTGGTCTTGGCCAACGATTCAATGCGATAGGCCCCCGCGGCCACGCTCCAGGATTTCCCGAGATCCGAAACAAGATCCCCGGCCCGCACCACGCTGAGGCCGAACGTTTCCATTTTTGTAAAACTAAGAGTGCCAAAAACTGTGGTCAGTTTTCCCTCTGCAAAACCCCGGCCCATCGCGGCGATCCCTGCTCCAAAATCATCCACGGTTGCTCCCAGCGAATACCAGGCGTACGCGATATCATCGGTCATTCCTCTGGATAGCCCCAGCACGCCTTCAACCAGATAGGTCGACCAGGTAGCGGTCTTTGCCAATATCGCTGAGGCGCCGAGCCCGAGGCCTGTGACCGAAAATTCTATGGCTCCCAAGAACATCGCGCCGTACGCCGAGGGAGAGGCTCCCCAAGACATCTTAAACCCTGTCCATCCCTCGTTGAGAAGCTTTACGCTTTTCGTCAGCGAAGGACCCCACAGTTCAAGCGGAGTGGCAAAACTTTTTGCCAAGAAATTCCCCGACTTGACGAGCATGGTCGGCAACTCTCCGACAAAAAATCCCGAGAGCGACCAGGCAAAGATCATGTCCGAGAGACGGACATTGCCGTACTGAATGATATTGAAGATCGAATTATCGCTCACATTAATTCCAAGAATCGAACGGAGCAGGCTTTGCGCCTCAAACCCGACGGTCCCCCAGAACCCTAAAGACTCGCCGCCGCTTAAAGTTCCATTCTGGGCGGTATAAGTCTGCGAAAGCCAGCTGCCGATAGTCGCGCTAAAGCCCCACACAGCACCGCCTGCGACGGTAGCACCATAAAGACCAAGCCCGAGCGAGGATGAAAGACCCAAAATGCTCGCGCCTCCGGTAACTCTCCCGATCGCGACGAGTGCTTCGCCGACGGCCAACCCCCCTCGGAGGCCGATTCCTAATCCCCAAGCCATCGATCCGTACTTGAACATCGAGGTTCCAAGAAAGATCGCATCCCTGCCGATAGCTATCCCGGTTTCCGAATTAAAATACTGCGATATAGGCAGGATTAAACCTTGGCCGGCGCCCACAAGCCCGATACCGGTCAAGGTAATACTCTTTCCCAGGAATGACAACGCGCCGGAAATTTCTGTCAGCGCGGCAGAACCCGAGATCAGAGTCGACAACGCATTGATTCCTCCAATGGTGCCGCCGATGACACCTCCCGCAGCACCAATAAGCATAAAAGATTCCCCGATGATCTTTCCTGTTTCTGAACCAAAAAGACTGGAGATCCCGTAGGTGGCGCCCCCGAACCCAAAACCAAAGACGAGCATTCCGGCTGCGCCGGTTGCCCAGATCGCGGCGCTACTGAAGGCCGCTCCCGTGACTCCCATACTCATCATCGTGACACCGATCGACCAGGTCCCGACAAAGGCCGCGCCGCCGGCGTAAAAGACTTCCAGAATCATTCCGCCGGTCAGATATGTCGCGACCGCTACTCCGGCTGTAATCCCCGCGCCGTATGCCCACCACCCGATTTTCCCCCACGTGCCCGATGCCGCATAGTCTGTCTTGACGTAATCGACAAGCTGTCCTACCCAATTGCCCGAAACGATCGCGGATCTTTCCGCATTCAAGGTACCGTCCGGATTATAAACGTAGTGGCTGACCCACTCTCCGTTGTAGGTGAACGCTTCCGTACCCGAGGATAGGTTATAAACTTGCAGATTATTTGACGAATAGGAAACGACCTGCGAAAAACCATTGAAGCCTGAGGTGTATGTGATGCTGGTGCCATCGCTGAATGTGAGTCTTTTATATCCTCCGCCTGTCCCGGGATAATCCTCCGCTAAATATTTTTGTGTGTATGCCGTGTACTCCCCCGTGTTGGATATACCGCCAATGATCGCTCCGGTGGAACTGTAGAGTTCGGCCATAAGGTTGGTTCCCGCATAGGGCGAGGTGTTGTAAACGTAAAGCTGATTGCCGTTTCCTTGCAAGTCCAGAATTCCTTGATAGGCCGGCATCAGCGCGGCGGTCGTGAAAATGGTAAGATTCGAACCGCCCACGTGGGTCGCGAGAAGCGTTTGCTGACTAGGATCTATGAGGTTGCTATTAGCGTCATACGCACGAATAACCGTCTGCGTTTGGACGCCGAAATACCCCAACAATTGATTGATCTGGTTAAGTTCGGCCCCTGAAAAATCGCTCTTATTTGCAACCTCTTGGGCGAGATCCATATCGATCCGGACATTTGTAAACTTTGCAATATATTTCCCAAGATTTTGCTGAGATTCCAGCGCGGCGATTTGCGCTTTCAGAGCAGGGATTTCCCGGTAAGCCACGTTCGCACGATCCAGCGCGGCTTGATAGTTCTCAAAGCTCGCGTGTTCCACCTGATTGATGGCCGATTCATATTGAGCGAGAAGCCCCTGCATCTCCCAGAGCGTCTGCGTCGATCCGCCGGTCAATAACGCCCGCAAAGTCGCAACCTCATTTGCATACTTCGCCGGATCCGCCGTAATTAATTTGATGTCAATTAGTTTTCCGCTCGTGTTTGCAAAATAAAAGACATTCTCTTCATTTTTGAATACTCCGTTCGTCCCTTGCCAAGCTCCCACCAAAGACCCGGTTTTATTGTAAAAGAAATTCGAAAGAGTGGTGTCAGTGGCTGGTATTCCGAAAATTGTCATTATGTTTTTTACATAATTTGACTGACCTGCAGCTGTTGCGATATTATCCTGAAATTTTGTTCCTCCAAAATCCACAACCCTCTGAAATCGCGCCAGATCAATCGTTCCATCAGCTCCGATCAAATTAATTCCTTGCGTCAAAACAGCCCCGCCCGCGCCGTCATACCTAAAAAAACCTCCTGAAAATTGGAACGCCCCCGAAGAAGTGTATCCAAAACTTAGCGTGTAGAGCGCTACTCCAT
Organism: uncultured bacterium; assembly: GCA_964389345.1. GTDB lineage: Bacteria > Omnitrophota > Omnitrophia > Omnitrophales > Aquincolibacteriaceae > Aquincolibacterium. Next base: position 3,992 of record CAYMER010000303.1, read on the forward strand.
AGCGGTCCGTCACCTGAGTCCCCAAAAGCGACGGAGTCGTTGCCGTTATCCCGAACTGCTGTAATAAACCTGTGCTATAGGTCTGCATTGCTGTTGCATTCATGAAATCTACATTCACACGCTGGCCCGCAAGATCGAGTCCAGTCTGGAAATTCGCGGTGTTAATGTTCGTGCCAACACCCGTCGCCAGATTGATCGTCGTCCCGGCAACCATTCCGTTTGCGCCATACTGGAAAACCGTCTGTGTGAATTGATACGCGCCAGTCACGGAATTGAAGCCATACGTCAGATTGTATTGCGCTACTCCATAGCGGTCCGTCACCTGCGTCCCCAAAAGCGACGGAGTCGTTGCCGTAATACCAAACTGCTGTAATAAACCTGTGCTATAGGTCTGCAT
>CAYMER010000304.1:0-4212 GCA_964389345.1 uncultured bacterium
TATGACGAGATCTTTCTCGGGATCGGAGCTCCGGAATCTTTCGGGCTCGGGATCATGGGTGAGGATGCGGACGGGGTCGTCATGGCTCTTTCGTTCTTGAGGGAATATAACATCCGGGGTTCGGTACCGGTCGGGAAAAAAGTAGTGGTGGTGGGCGGCGGGAATGCGGCGATCGATGCGGCCAGGACCGCACTTCGTTTGGGTGCTGAGGTCGTGACCGTTCTTTACCGCCGGAGCCAGGAAGAAATGCCGGCTTACGCCGAGGAAGTGCGCGAATCGATCTATGAAGGGATCAAGCTGATGCCACTCACGCATCCTGTGGAGATTTTGAAGACCCCGGATGGGAAGGTTTCCGGGGTGAAGTGCATGACCATGAAGCTCGGGGACTATGATCGCAGTGGACGCCGGTCTCCGACCGCGGACGGAGCGGATCAATTCATATTGAAAGCAGATCAGGTGATCGGTGCGATCGGCCAAACCCTCCAGGTCGGGAAACTTTTTGAACTCAAGGATGCCGAGATCAAGATGACGCAGAACAAATTCGTTTACGCAGATTCCGTGACGGGGCAGACCTCGGTCCCTGGAATTTTCGCGGGCGGTGATGCGGCCTCAGGCCCCTGGTCTGTTGTTGCGGCAATCGGTGCCGGGGAGAGGGCGGCCGTCGGTATCGACCAATTTCTGACGGGAGAGGATCATGCCTTCTGGCGCGAAGAAAAGATTGTGGATACGGATTTTGATCCCGATGTCGATCCCGCACCTTACCCGCGTGAGTCTGTACGCTCGATTCCGGTCGAGAAGCGTAAACACAATTTTGATGAAGTGGAACTTTCGTGGAATGAAAACGTGGCTCAGCGCCAGGCCAAGCGCTGTCTTCGCTGCGATTACGGCAAGACGGTGACCCGGAGGGGGAACAAATAATGCCGAAGCTTTTTGTGAATAATCATGAGGTGGAGGTCAAGCCGGGCGCGACGATCTATGAGGCCGCCAAGATTCTGGGTGTTGAGATCCCGACCCTTTGCTACCTTGAAGGCAAGTTGCCGATCGGGGCGTGCCGTGTCTGTCTCGTGGAGGTGGAAGGGGCGAAGACGCTCGTGGCTTCCTGCTCCACGCCTGCGTTGGACGGAATGAAGGTCCATACCAATAATAAAAGAGTGCGCGAAGCGCGACGCACGGTCGTGGAACTGATCTTGAGCGAACATGAGGGAAGCTGCCAATATTGCACGCGCAGTGAAGATTGCGAATTAAAAGAGATTGCGTCGCATTTGGGGATTGAAGATATCCACTACAAGGGTGAAAAGCCGGAGATTCATCTTGATCACAGTACCCCCGCGCTCGTGCGGGATTCCGGAAAATGCATCAAATGTCGCCGATGCGTGACGGTCTGCCGGGAAGTGCAGGGGGTCGGTTCACTTTTTCCTCAAAATCGCGGCTACAAAACCGTGATCGGTCCAGCTTTTTCCATGGATCTGGACAGCGTGGCTTGCGTCCAATGCGGCCAGTGCGCGGCCATTTGTCCCGTCGGCGCGATCGTGGAAAAGAACGACATCGATAAGGTCTGGGAAGCGCTGGAGGACAAGACCAAACATGTGGTGGTGCAAACCGCGCCCGCGATCCGCGCGGCTCTTGGAGAATGTTTCGGCTATCCTCCGGGGACTTTGGTGACCGGAAAAATGGTGACGGCCCTCAGACGGATCGGTTTTCATGCGGTATTTGATACTAATTTTACGGCCGATCTGACTATCATCGAAGAGGGAACGGAGCTTCTAATGCGGCTCAAAAAAGCTTTGGTCGAAAAAGAGCCCGTATCGCTTCCGATGTTCACGAGTTGTTCCCCTGGCTGGATCAAGTTCGCTGAATATTATTATCCGGAATTTCTTCCGAATCTTTCCACATGCAAATCGCCCCAGCAGATGTTCGGCGCGCTTGCGAAGACTTATTATGCGACCCAAAAAGGCATCAAGCCTGAGGACATGGTCGTGGTCTCCATCATGCCTTGCACAGCCAAAAAGTTTGAAGCTGCACGACCCGAAATGAACTCAAGCGGCGTCCAGGACGTGGATTATGTGCTGACCACCCGGGAACTCGGGTTCATGGTCGAATCGGCAGGGATCGATTTTAGGAGCCTGGAGGACGGCACGATGGATTCCCCGCTCGGGATCTCGACCGGGGCGGCGGATATATTTGCCAACACGGGCGGTGTGATGGAAGCGGCGCTGAGAACGGTCTATGAAATTGTGACGGGCCGTGAATTTCCGGCGGCAGATTTGCGTCTGGCTCCGGTGGAAGGTCTGCAGGGGATCAAGGAGGCATCGCTTGTAATCACCGGGACTGTCCCGGAATGGTCTTTCTTGGAGAATGTGGAGGTCAAGGTGGCGGTGGCGCACGGGCTTGCGAACGCTGCGCATCTTCTGGACCAGATCAAAGAAGGGAAAGCGAGTTATCATTTCATCGAGATCATGACCTGTCCCGGCGGGTGTATCGGTGGAGGAGGCCAGCCCCGCTACACGGATGACGCCGTTCGTTTGGCGCGCATCAACGCCATCTACAAGGAAGACGCCGGAAAAAAACTTCGCAAGTCCCATACCAATCCCCAGGTCAAGAAACTTTACGACGAGTTTTTGAAGAAGCCTCTCGGTGAAAAGTCTCACCATCTGCTCCATACGCACTATCACGAGCGCCCCAAGGTCTAGCGGCTCCCTAAAAAACACGCTCAGGAAGTTTCGGATTATATGGTATTATCAAAACCTCACAAGGTCGCTTTTTTGCGATTCGCTCAATAGAAGCCTCAAAGAAAATGCGGTGGAATTATGGAATATGATGCTCAAAAGATTTTGAGCCAGTTCAATGAAGCGATGGTGGATATTCGAAAGGCCGTGCCGAAGGAATACGAAGCCTTCATGAAAGAAAAAGAGGCAATCCTGGCTTCCGGGAAGATTCCGGAAAAGACCAAGTGGCTTCTGCTTTTGGTGGCCAGTACGACCCAGAAATGTCCGGTCTGTATTCCCCGGGCGGTCCGTCATTGTCTGGATGCGGGTTGGACGAAAGAAGAAATGCTCGAGGCTTGCATGGTAGCGGTGCTGGTCGGTGGTTCCAGTGCTATGACTTATGTGACACTCGTGGATAAAGCTATTGAGCAAATGAAAAAATGACTTTCCGGGGTTTTATCCCGGGAAAGTCATCCTAAGCCTGCTGCAGGGCAGAGCGAAGGATTTTATTGTTAAGGGAGTTTTTGCATGGATAAAGAGCTTATGGAGCGAGAGGTCAAGGAGATCGCGGATTCCTGGAAGGGCAAAGAGGGGAATCTGATCATGGTGCTTCACCAGATCCAGAACCGCTTCGGTTACGTGCCGCGTGAGGTTTCGCTCGTGCTTTCCGAGATTCTGGATGTGCCTCTTGCGCGTATTTACGAGGTCATCACGTTCTATCACTTCTTCCGTCTAACCCCTCCCGGAAAAAACACAATCTCCGTTTGTATGGGAACGGCGTGCTACCTGAAGGGCGGAGCCGAGATTCTGGCGGAATTGGAACATCTTCTCTGCGTGAAACCCGGAGAGACGACCAAAGATGGCCAATTCCATCTGGAAATGGTTCGATGCCTGGGGTGCTGCGGCCTGGCTCCGGTGCTGAAGATCGGGGAGAAGATCTATGGCGGGGTAAAGAAAAAAGATATCGGCGATATTATCGCGCATTATTCTGAAGAAACCGAAGCCCAAGCGGCTGCGTGATAGGGAGGAAGATCCGTATGAATAAAATAAACAAGAAGGACCTGGAATCCATCAAGCAGAAACACGCCGGGGAAGACCGCAACTGGATCAGGGTGGGTTATAGCACCTGCGGGATCGCTGCCGGGGCCAAAGAAGTCTACGACACGCTCGTCGAGGAAAGCCGGAAGCACAACGCCGATGTGGAGATCAAAAAGTGCGGGTGTGTGGGGATGTGTTCGGCGGAACCGCTCGTGGAAGTCCATGTCAAGAACATGCCGACGGTGTTCTACGGCAAGGTCGAAAAAAAGATCGCGACCAAGATCATGGAAAAACATGTGTGCGGCAAGATGCTCGTCAATGACCGGATCTACGATCTAAGGCTCAACTGAGGGGCCAGGGAAGATAATGGGAAAGACAGTTTTCATTAAAGACACAGCGATTACCGGGAAAGACAAGACCCGGGATTTTTACGGATTATTTCTCGGGGTCCTGAGGGAAAAAGGACTGG
>CAYMER010000305.1:0-5524 GCA_964389345.1 uncultured bacterium
AATCGAAACCGTCTGCTCCAACTCTTCAAGTCCATAGACGGTGCGTTCATGTTCCGTCTGTCCGATCACTCCGTTCTCAAAGAGGATGTTGCTGCGGTCTTTTTCCTGCGTCAGAAACCCCGCCTTCTTCGTAAGCCGGTCCTTATCCAGCTTTAAAATCTCGAGAGCAAGCTTCTTCTCCTCCAACCGCTGTTTGATGTCCAGGTTCTCAAACCGGGCGATCACTTCCCCTTTTTTCACCCGGTCACCCTTCTTATGAAGAAGTTCCTTGAGCATTCCGGGACTGGAAAGACCGATCCTCGCGAACCGCTCCGCCTGCAGGATGGCTTCCCCCTTAATGACCGGCTTCGGCCAGAAGAGAGCCCCTAAAAGAACGGCTAGAACTAAAAGAAATATCTTCATCTTCCCTTTTTTGGGAGGTTCTTTTTTCTCTTCAAAAAGAGCGGGTTCTTTTTCCTGAGTATGGATTTCTTTCTGCGTCATATTCTTGATCTCTCCTTATTTGAATTAGATCCATGCCTTGCACCGTTCCGGAACCGACCTCGCGGTCCAGTACGCAACGGGAATGGAAAGGATCAGGCTTGTCAAAAGGGGCGTTGCCTGCCAGATGAAGTAAGGCGTTAGAAACAAACAGAAATAAAGGGCCGAGAGACCCGCGGCGGTCCCCGGCCAAAGGGTCTTCGCTGTATTTTGAAAGTTCACCTTCGCGAAAGGATTTTTCGCCATGGGCTTCCAGTAAAGTTTCGCGAGCGGGATGCTTGCGATGTCCAGGGGCGTGTAGAAAACATTGTTCAGTGTGAGGAACGTCGAAACAACCAGTTCGTAGAAAAAATCTTTCAGGTCCTTCAAGTTTTTCAGCAGGCAGAGTTTGTGAAAATAGACCACGCCGATGCTGAAAAGAAGCGTCCACTTGAGTTTGCTGTTCGTGCAGGCGCCAAGCCAGATGGAATCGATCTCGAAATGGATAAGCTCGCCCGCAAGACAGGAATGGGCCAGAAGGCCGAAGATGAGCCAAAAGAAGAACACCACATCGGCCGCATAAAGATAGACCCCGAAGAACGCGAGGAACCGCGAGGCAAGGCTGACCCGGGGCATAAAAATGAGCGGGATACCCTGCAGCGTCCCCCGGGCCCACCGCCGAGCTCTCGCCCTCGCCTCAAGATAGTTCGACGGCGCTTCGTCATACGCGTGAACATCCGCGCAGAACGCCACACGGTATCCCATTTGGTCTAAAAGAACCGTATCCCAGTTGTCATGGGAAAGCAGTCCTCTCGGAAGCTTGATCCTCGAAAGAAGTCCGGCCCGGGCGAGGTGATGGTGTCCGAATGAAATAGTCCGGCCAAAGATCGCCTGAAAAGAAGCGAAATTGAATCGCTGGGCGAAATTCGTCCCGATCTTTTCGAAACGGGCGTACCAGCTGCTGGCGTGAGCGATCCTGATGAACGCCTGAAAGATCGCGATGTCCCTGTTATCCGGATGCTCGGCCTTTCTGAGTAACTTGAGAAGCGTCCCTTTGGGGATCATCCCGTCGGCATCGCAAACATAGAGATAGACGTATTCGGGGTGTTTTTCCAGAAACTCCGCGATATTTCCCTGTTTGCGTTCAACGGGAACTTTCCTGCGTCTGTAAAAAATGCGATCCGGATGGCTCGCTGAAAGTTTCGCGACGATCTCCCGTTCATACGGCTCAAACTCTGCTGAAGAATCCGACAGGATCCAAAGATCGGCATTCGGGAGCTTATTCCCCGAAAAGGAGTACTCGATCCTTTCGAAAAGACCGTGAGATTCGTTACGGACGGGATAGACGATCGCGGTCTTCGGAAATTCTTTGATGTAGGCTCCCTTTAGTGCCGTTTCTTTAAGAAACGGCCGAAGAACGCTCAAGGAAAAAAGGAACGCCACGTCAAAGAATAAAAATCCGAAGCCCGCGACCCAGAGGATCCCAAATATTTGGGATTCCTCCGTCCACACGATCGCCGATGACACAAGCCACACCGCAAAAAATGTCAGGAGCGAGGCCGCGCCAAGAAATAGCGCGGTCCTCGTCTCCGGACTCAGCGGAAAGCGGCCTTTCGGGATCGCCCGCGAGGATCTCACGCCCTATCCTCCTCAAGATCCTCAATGCTTTTCTCGGGGAGCATCTCTATCGCCGCAGATTTAAAAGCCCGGGTCCGTTCAAGACGCGCCATTTGTATCCGGTATTCCGCAACCGCCTGAACAGACGCCGAGCGCGCCTCTTCCAAAGCGATAAAGGATCCCAGAAGTTCCCCGGCGCCTTTACCACCCGTCACGAGACGTGTTTTCTCGTTCTTGTAGTTTTCCTCATTTTCTTTGAGAAAAGCGTCCGTCATCCGGATCTTTTGGCGCAGAGCCCTCGTTTCATGAAAGAGACGCCTGACATCACGCTCATGCTCCCGGATACGAATATCCTCGGCCCATTTGGTTTCCTCGATCTCCTGCTCCTTCGCGCGGATCTTGGAACCAAGCCGGCCGAAATCCCAGATGTTCCACTTCCCTTCGATCCCCACGATCACGCGGTTCGTGTCCACATACACGTCCCGGACACTGTTCCAGCGCGTTGAGAGGCTGAGCTGCGGGAATCTTTCCGCCTGAAGAGATCGTTTCTCCTGCTGCTTCGCCAGGATCTTCAGCGACCCTTCTTTATAAAGCGGATCGGTTTCACGCGACGCGCCAAGAAACGACTCGAGCCCGATTTCAACTTCCTGAATCCTGCCGTACGTCTGAAGCTCGAGGATTTCTCCTTCCCCGATCCCCACTGTTTCCCGCAGGACCGTAAGCAGGTAGTCGTAGGTCTCCTTGTGCTTCACGAGCGAATGCTTCACGCTTTCAAGGTGCGCTTCGACCTTGAAAGCTTCAATCCGCGGAAGCATTTCTTTCCCGGAGAGTTTCTTGATCCGCTCGCACTCGGCTGTAAGCTCCTTCACCTGCCCCTGGGCGATCCTCGTGAGCTCTTTTTCCGCCAGAACCTCGGCGTAAAGGACCCGCACCGCAAGCTCCAGATCAAGCCTCGCTTCTTCGAGCCGGAGTTTCTCGATCTCGTACACGGCGCTCTGTCTCTTTTTTTCCGCGACTGCTTTCCCGCCCTGAAAGATCGGCTGCTCGATCCCCGTATCCAGGTATGCGAGGAACCGCCGCTCTCCCGTGGCGGCCCCTGCCTGGACATCGGCCTTGAGCTTAGGGAAGAACTCGGCAAGCGTTCCCTTATAAAGAGCCGCCTCTTTCCCAAGACGCGCGAGCGCGCGCTTTATCTCGCTCGCGTCCTTAAGCGCGTTTGAAACCGCATCGTTGATGCTAAGGACCTCGCCTGAAGGCCGTAGCACCACCGATTCCGCGGCATGCGCGCTGAAGGACGCCGCCAGGACCGCTACCGCGAGTCCGAGGCAGGCTGCTTTCCTCCAAAACGTTTTCCTCTCTTTGAAACACTTCGTCATGAGCTTCCTCCTTTGTCGGGTCTCTTGGGAAAATCCAGCGTTCCCTGATTATTCCGGTTTCTGTTCTTCCGCCAGTTTCGCTCCGAGTTCCGCGACACCTTCCTGGAACGCCTTGAAATGTCTCGGAAGGATGCTGATCCCGCGCTTTGCGGCGAACACTTCGTCGTTCTCTTCGTTCTTCACGAAGAAGCGGATATCCCCGCGCAATTTTCCGTTCACCTCCACCACCGTGAAATGCAGCTCTTCTCCGCTCCGCGTCGGGACGACGCGCACTCTCTCTTTTTCAACAAAACCCTTATTCTTTTTTTCTTTGTCCATTTTTCTCTCCTTTTTTGTTTTTGATTTACACAGCCTCAAGCAGAAAAACAAAGATCGGCTTTGAAGCCTCCGCTGTGACGGACTTTTCGACGTTCACACTCCTTAAATTCCTGCGCGCCTCATCCGAAAGGCCCTGCGCGACGTTTAACTCCAGCTGGTCCTGCATGCTGAAAGGATCCTGCGACCGGCCTCCCAGAAATAGCGCGCCCATGGAAAGGACCGACTCCCCGATCGCTTTCACGATCTTCATGTCCGTTTGCTTTTGCACCTTCCCCTTAATCCCCGCCGCCCCGTCCTCGGAAAGAGCGAGCGCGTTTACCCGGATCTCGCGCCCGTCCGGAAACACCAGGAGATGGAACCGGACATTGATCCGGTCAATGGACTTCAGAACGTTCGCTTCCCCAAGGAATTTCGAGCCTTTGGGGACCAAGACCTTGTCCCCGGCCGTGAAGTCTCTGGAAAGGACCGCCACGACAGGCGCATTCACGTTAAAACTGAACACGCGTTCCCCCAAATACGCCGGGATCTTGGTACCCGAAGCGAGCCCGAGCTTTTCTTTCTCCGGTCTTCCGGTCCTCGGCTGGGCCTCCCGCTCCGGTTCTTTTTTGAAAAGAAAGACGCCCATGGCGCTGTCGAGTTTTCGTTTCTCCCGGGACAGCACTTTCAGGGGTTTTACGGATTCAGCGGTTTGTTTAGATCTTGAATACGCACCGATCGCGCGTTCCATGAAAGTCGTGGTCATCGCCACCCGGCTCTCTTCCGGGACCTCAAGACTTTTAGCTTTTGGTTTCGGCGCCTTGAGGCTCAGAAAAGCACCCGCGATAAGGAGGAGCACTAACGCAACGCCCAAGATCACCCATCCATTCTCAGAAAAGTTCCTGAACTTGAACCAGCGCTTTTCAAGGCCCTTCAGCCGATCCAAGAACCCCGGTTCCGGAGGAACCTGAGGAGCGGGAGGCTCGGACGGAGTTTTTTTATTTTTGAGCTCATCGACGGACTTGATCATTCGAACCACCGGAACCCTTTGAGCTCGATATCCCGGCCGGTGCCCGGCTCCAAAGCGTCCTCAAAAATACGGAAAACCGGTTTTTGTCCTTTCCCGAGGACGCGGGGATCAAAGACGATCACGCCGTAGACGTAGCTGTCCGGCTGAATGACTTTGGAAAGTTCCAGCTCGGAAGGAAACTCGATATTCCCGGATTCCTGGGTTTTCACGATGAGCTTTCGCTCGTATTCAATGGCTCCCACGGTCGCCTTAAGGGGCCTATACGGGGTCTTCGAGTAATTCAGGACCGAGAACCTCAGATAGCCTTTATCCGCCATCCGGGAAAGCGAAAGGAGATTCACCTGCACCTCTCCTTTTGTGGTCGATCCTTTCAAGGTGATGGACTGGACGCCGGAGGCCACTTTCTCTTTCAGCTTGTCTTCGGAAAGTTTCTCCGCTTTTTCTTCCAGCTTCGCTTCCTTCTGCTGGTAGTCCTCTTTAATGACCGCGGCCTTTTCTTCCACCTTCTTTTCAAAAGCGTTCTGGACAAGGGATTCGTCATCCTGAGGCAGCCTGTAATCGAGAACGAAGTCCGCGGTCTCAGGCGCTCCCGTAGTTACGTCGAATGCGAGCCTCCCGGACTCCGTGATAATAATGAGGTTCGTTCTGGCATCCGCGTCATCCGTGACGGGCTTGACCAATACCTGCCGTTCATAAACTTCCACCTTGAAAAGCTCCTGATCCCCGACAAAAACCTTGAGCGCGGTCT
>CAYMER010000306.1:0-6693 GCA_964389345.1 uncultured bacterium
AACGGACCTTCCCGCTCTGGAGAATGGGGATGCGGCTTTTGACATGAAAACGGATATCGCCGGTCCTTTACCTGTTGCGGTAGCGGTACAGCAGACCACAGACCACAGACCACAGACCACGGACGAAAAACAAAAGAGTGAAAATCAAAGACCGCAGGGTCCAGGGTCGGATTTGGAGACTCAGAAGCAGGTGCCGCGGACCGTGGACCGTGGACCGTGGACTAGCGGTAGGATGATCATTGTCGGAGACGGAGATTTCTTGACGAACGGATACTTGGATCTTTCCGGGAACAAGGAGCTGGGACTGAATATGGTCCGCTGGCTTGCCTCGGATGATCGTTTTATGGATGTGAAGCGTCCGGAGCTTCGTTTTAAACCTCTCTTGCTCGATGTGCCCCATCGGACCCAGCTGATGATTTTTTTGATCGGCGTCTATCCGTTGGCGTTTTTCGTTCTCGGTGGGACTTATCTTGTGATTCGTTCCAGGACGTCATGATCCTCTTTCTAAAAAATCAAAGGATGATCATGGCGGCCCAATTCACCATTCCAAAAAAGAAAAAAGAGACTTGGACGTCATGATTCTCCTCAATTCAAAAATAAAGGTAATCATGACTGTCCAAACTTTTTATTTCTTTTCCAAAAAGGTAGTTTGGACAGCCCCAATTTCAACGTTGTTGAAATTGATAGGTATTGGGACTGTCCAAATCACCCTTCAAGAAAATAAAACAGAGATTTGGGCGTCATGAAGCTCGGTCGAACGATCGTTTTCATCCTCCTTTTCGCCGTCGTTGCGGCGATCTATGTTTTTCAGACACGCCTCGCCAAGCAGGTGCTTACGATCATCCCGGACGAAGTGAACCGGATTGTCTTGATCTCCCAAAACGATCAGATCGACCGTGTGGAATTGCGCGATCATATCCAAAAGACACAGATCACGCTCCGGAAAGATAAGGGGATCTGGGCGTTGGAAGTGCCGGTCCGCTATCCGGCAGAGAGTCAGATCGCGGAAGGATTTGTGAGCGCGGCCCGGATGGCATCTCAGCAGTCGCGGTTGCGGTCTGATAAAGAGTGGGGAGAGTACGGGCTTTCGAAGCCGGAACTCGAGATCTTCTTCGATCTTCCTGGAAAAAAGGGGGCGACACTTCTGATAGGCTCTCCGACGCCTGTCGGAAAGGCAGTTTTTGCCAGGTGGGCGGAGGAGCGTGGATTTTTTCTTCTGCCTGTGGAGATGAAAGCGATGTTCCACCAAAGCGTCTATGGGTTGCGTCAAAAGAGGCTGTTCCGTGTTCCGGTCGACAGGGTCCGGAAGATCTATGTGGAAATGGGGGAACACAGCTACCAATGGAAAAAGGACGGTGGGACTTGGCATTGGCTTGAGCCCGTGGAAAAATTCGGCCAGAAAGTTCCGGCCGGGCGTGTGGAGCTTGTCCTGGAAGGTCTCCAGAGTCTTCACGTGAGAGAATTTCTAGACAACAACAGGAAGTCCAAAGCCGAGCTCGGATTTTTCATGATCCATGACCTTATTCTGGTCGAGTCCGAAGACGGCAAGAAAGAAACGTTTTATTTCGGGAATGAAATTCCGGAGCGGAATGCCTATTACGGATTTCTCCAAGGCGAGAATGTTGTTTTTCTCGTGGACCGTGCAAAAGTGATCCAGTTTTTTGATCTGATGAAAAATATTTCAGCGGGGAACGGGGAACGGGGAACGGATGACGCAAAAACCGGTTCTCTGCCACCCGCCATTCTCCATCCGGTATCCTGAGCACTTCGATGAGTATTGTTGCCAAGATCCAAACATTGCGCGGGACCATTCGTGAAGCTATGGTAAGAGCAGGGCGCGATCCGGAAACTGTCCGTCTTGTTTTGGTGACAAAAACCGTAGAGTCCGAGCGTGTTTCTGAGGCCTATCAATCGGGCGAAAGGGATTTCGGAGAGAACCGTGTCCAGGAGTGGCATGAAAAAAAGCTGGTCCTGCCGCAGGATATCCGGTGGCATTTGATCGGGCATTTGCAAACCAACAAAGTTAAGTCTGTGATCGGACAGGTCGAGCTCATCCATTCGCTGGATCGGCTCGAGCTCGCGGACGCGATCGAGAAACAGGCGAAAGCTAAGGGAATTGCTGAAGTGTTGTGCCTCGTGCAGGCGAATATGTCCGGAGAGGAAAGTAAGTTCGGTCTTGATCCAGCCTTGGTCGAGGAATTTGTAAGGCAAATGTCCTTAAGGTCTTCGATCAAGATCCGAGGACTTATGACGATCGGTCCTTCGACTGAGAATGAGGGAAAGATTCGCGAGTGTTTTCGAAAGACGCGGGAGCTTTTGGAAGATCTGAAAAGAAAATTTCCTCAACTTGACTGGGGCATCCTTTCTATGGGAATGTCAGGGGATTATAAAATAGCCATTGAGGAAGGGTCGAATTTGCTTAGAATAGGCACTCTTGTGTTCGGCAAAAGGAATTAAGTTTCAGAGTGTCAAAGTGTCAGAGCGTTAAATCTTCGTTTTTTTGAGACTCTGATACGCTGATACCTTGATATTGTTGGAAGAGGATAGGCTTAAGAGAGGTTTTCTTATGAAGAAAATTAAGTTGGGCGTGGTTGGCGTTGGAAATATGGGAGCTTCGATCCTGGAAGGTGTGCTCGCCAGGCGTCTTGTAACCACTTCCAGCGCATGGGTTTATGACAAGGAGTCGGACAAAGCGAAAGCGTTCGCTTGCCGCCGTGGGGTGAGGCTTGCTTCTTCGGCCGCGGAGCTTATTGGGAAAACAGATATTATCCTTCTCGCTATGAAGCCGCAGGATTTTGTTTTATTTGCTTCTCAGAACAGTTCTTGCTTCAGATCCGGTCAAATCGTGATCTCGATCCTGGCGGGGATGACGATTGAAAGAATTTCGAGGGCGCTTGGGAAAAGCGTTGTGACCGTAAGGGCGATGCCGAACCTGGGAGCGAAGGTGGGTCAGTCCATGACTGTGATCTGCGGGAAAAACAAAGCGGCGCTTTCTTTTGCCGAAACACTTTTTTCCGGATGCGGGGAGGTTGTGATACTTCCGGAAAAGATGCTGGATCTTGTGACCGCGATAAGCGGCAGCGGGCCGGCCTATTTTTTTCATCTGATGGAACTCTTAACGGATTTCGGTGTGAAGCAGGGGCTTCTTCCCAAGGTCGCCGCAGTTTTGGCTATTCAAACAGGATTAGGAGCTGCGCTCTTGGCAAAGAACTCCAAAGAATCCTGTGCCCAGTTGCGGCAGCGGGTGACCTCGAAGAAAGGGACGACGGAAGCTGCGCTTAAGACTTTGAAGCGAAAAAGATTCGGCAAGATCTTTCAGTTTGCACTTACAGCCGCGATGCGTCGCAGTAAAGAATTGCGGAAAGGATAATTTCCGTTTGTCATCCCCGAATGCTTTTGTCGGGGATCCGGTCCGGATTCCCGCCTTCGCGGGAATGACGGCGTTGCAATAAATATTTTTCACGGAGGTTGATGTGTTCATCTTCGGAATTATTTTTCAAGGACTTGCGATGCTTGTCAACGGGATCTGTACGATCCTTTACTGGCTACTCTTCGCGAGGATCATTCTCTCGTGGTTCCCGATGGACCCTTTTTCGAGTCCGATGCGGTTTTTGATGCAGGTCACGGACCCGATCCTTGAGCCCTTACGCCGGCTTCCGATCCGTATTGGGATGATGGACTTCTCACCGCTCCTTGCTTTTTTCATGCTCTACATCACGAACAAGATCCTTGTAACGATCCTTTTTAAACTGGCTTATCAATTTGGCGGGGGATGAACTTTATGCCGATGAAATTTTTTTTCAAAAAGAAAACTTTTATAATGGAACATATCGGAAAATGTTTGACCTATATCCATCGAAGGACTTCCTTCAGACCCGAGATCGCCCTGATCCTCGGGACAGGGCTCGGGGATCTCGCCAAGCGCATCAAAGCTGAAAAGGTCTTTGAGTATGGGGAACTTCCTTTCTTCCCGAAGACCACGGTCCAGTCCCATAGCGGAAAACTCATCTTGGGCGAGCTCGGCGGCAAGAAAATCGCGGCCATGGAAGGCCGGTTCCATTTTTACGAAGGTTATTCGCTCGAGGAAGTGACGTTTCCGGTTCGGGTACTCCGGCACTTGGGCGCGAAGATCCTGGTCGTCTCGAACGCCGCGGGGGGCCTGAATTTGGATTACAAAAAGGGAGAGATCGTGACTATTACAGATCATATTAATTTTATGGGTGTGAATCCGCTCGTGGGATCGAACGAGGATAAGCTTGGATCCCGGTTCCCCGACATGTGTGAACCGTATTCGAAGCGGTTGATGGAATTGACGGGCCTTGCAGCCAAGGAAGTGCAGATTCCGATCCGCCGGGGTGTTTATATCGGGGTGTCGGGTCCTTGTCTTGAGACGCGTGCGGAATATCGCATGATGCGCCAATGGGGCGCGGACCTTGTCGGGATGTCTACGGTGCCGGAAGTGATCGTGGCGGTACACATGGCAATGGAGGTTTTGGGGCTCAGTATCGTGACCGACACTTGCGACCCGGACCATCTGGAACCCTGCAATATCAAAGAGATCATCAAGACCGCCAACGAAGCCGGACCGAAGCTCGATAAGCTGATCACGGCAGCCATCGCGAAGTTTTAGAACATACGATAACCCAATGATGGAGTTTTGTAAGGTGTACGGCGTACGGCGTCTCGCGCAAACGAAAACGCCGTACTCCGTACTCCGTACGCCTTTCTAAAATGACAGAACCTAAAAACTACAAAGACACACTCAATCTTCCCCAGACCAGTTTTCCCATGAAGGCGAATCTGGCCGAGCGCGAGCCCGAGATGCTGAAGACGTGGGAAACGGAAGGTGTGCATGCTGCGATTCGCGCGAAGTCCGCGGGCAAGCCCAAGTACGTTCTTCATGACGGGCCGCCGTATGCAAATGGTCACATCCATATCGGGCATGCGCTTAACAAGGTTCTGAAAGATCTCATCGTGAAGTATCAGACCATGCGCGGACATGACGCGCTCTATCTTCCGGGCTGGGACTGCCATGGGCTCCCCATCGAACACGCGTGCCTCAAAGAAATGGGCAAGCGCAAGGAAGAAGTCGACCGCGTCGAGTTCCGTCAGCAGGCCCGAAAGTATGCTGAAAGATTTGTCGCGATCCAACGCGAAGAGTTCAAGCGGCTCGGCATTTTTGGAGAGTGGGAAAATCCGTACCTCACCATGAATTACGGTTATCAGACCGCGATCGCGGAGTCTTTTATCAAATTGTATGAAGACGGTTTTATCGAGCAGCGGCTGAAGCCCGTGCCGTGGTGTTATGACTGTGATACGGCGCTGGCCGAAGCGGAGCTTGAATACGAGGACAAAATCTCCAAATCCGTCTTTGTGAAATTTGAATTGTTGAATGCAAACGACGCCTTCCAGATCCCCGGAGGCGTGGTGCCTTATTTGCTGGTGTGGACGACCACACCATGGACGTTGCCCGCGAACGTCGGGGCAGCCGTGCATCCCGAGCTGGATTATGTGATCCTTCAAAAAGGTAAAGAAGCCTTTATATTTGCCAAAACCCTTGAACAGAAACTGAAAGACAAGATCGATCTCATCGGTTTTAGCTGTATCAAGTCCGTGACGGGACAGGAACTCAAGGGTCTGGAATATCGGCATCCTTTTCTGGAGCGAAAAGGAAAAGTGATCCTAGCGGATTATGTCTCAAGTGAGGACGGCACCGGGATCGTGCATATCGCGCCGGGGCATGGGGAAGACGACTACAAATACGGACATCTGGAACACGGCCTCGCCATCCTCTCGCCGGTGGACCATCGTGGGAAATTTACCGAAGAATTTCTTTTTTGTAAGGGTGAGCATGTTTTTAAAGCCAATCCGAAGATCACAGCGCTCCTGGCCGAAAAGGGGTTGCTCCTTAAAGAAGAGGATTATGCGCACAGCTACCCCCATTGCTGGCGGTGCAAGAAGCCGATCCTCTTCCGCGCGACGACGCAATGGTTCATGAAGATCGACCATAAAAATCTTCGCAAGCGTATGCAAGGAGCTATCGAGAAGGATATCCAGTTTATTCCGGATTGGGGCAAGAACCGCATCGGGGCCATGGTCGAGACGCGGCCGGAATGGTGTCTTTCCCGCCAGAGGTATTGGGGCGTGCCGATCCCGGTGATTCGCTGCAGACATTGCACGGATGTTCACTTTGTCAAGGAATCCAAGGCGAAGATACTGGAGCTTTTCGAAAAAGAAGGGGCGGACGCGTGGTTCGCGCGTCCGGCTAGTGAATTTGTGCCGCACGGTATGAATTGTCAGAAATGCGGGAAAAGCGAGTTTGAGAAAGAGACCGATATCATTGACGTTTGGTTCGATTCGGGCGTGAGTCATCAAGCCGTGCTTCACCGGCGTTCGGGGCTCCGGTACCCGGCCGATCTTTACCTTGAGGGTTCTGACCAACACCGGGGATGGTTCCAAAGTGCGCTCACCACGTCGATGGCGCTTGAAAATAAAAGCCCGTTCAAGAGCGTCCTGACACACGGGTTTGTGATGGATGGACAGGGGAAGAAGATGTCAAAGTCCGCGGGTAATGTTGTCACCCCCCAGGATGTGATGAAGGAATTCGGCGCGGACGTGCTTCGCCTCTGGGTAACTTCCTGCGACTATCAATTCGATGTCCGGCTTTCCAACGAGATCTTGAAACAGCTGGTG
>CAYMER010000307.1:0-5715 GCA_964389345.1 uncultured bacterium
TACTTAGAAACTCACACGGATATAACCTTGAAACAATTCGCGGTAGCGAATCATGTTTCCTATTGTGTTGCGGAGACCAATCCCGGGTGGACGCTGAAACAGTGGGCTGACATTACCCAATCGACGGTAAAGCGATGGGCCACTCAGCTGGGGCTGGATACGAACGCCCTCGTACAAAATTTCACAGCGGCACAACTGGCGAGTTCTTTGGGTATCAGCTTGGATACCCTTGCCGCGAACATCCAAAAGGCATGCGCTCAGTTAGGCATCACGCTTCCCGCAGGCTTTACCCTGACCGGAACCGAATTGCTGAGCAGTTTCGAGGCCTCGTGGACTACAACTGCCAGGCCCGTGACTTTTGCCGAGGCTTTATCGATTCTCGGTTTCGGACAACTCAATGCGACGCAGCTCAATGCGTTCTTTAATATCGGAGAATTTCTGGAGAGCCAATTCGGGGTCCGGATCAATGATGTCCGGGGGCAAGTCACCTCGGTTTCGCAGTTCGGTCAAAAACTCGGTCTTCGCGGGACCCAGCTTGTGGATCTTCTCCTTCACGGCACAAGCTCCTCAAACGGAGCATGGACGCTGGCCGATTTAGGAAGAATCGTTTCACTCCCGACGCAGTTCACCACAGATACTTCTTTACTTACCCAGGCCAGTACACCCGCGTTGCTTGCACAGCTAGGATACGCGGGAATGACGGCGGCTGAATTCATCGACATGCTTTTCGCAAATAGTTCGTTCCAGACGTTTACTCGCAACACGAGTTTGATGGAAAGCCTTTCCGCCAGTCTTCGGGAGTCGATCCTCCGGTTGCAGTTCGTGTCGCGGGCAGATCTCAAGTTGATCCAGGCCGGCGCCCGGAAAACGATCGAAGAAATCCGCGCCCGAATCGGAACGGACCCGCAGCCCGGAACGATCCGGGGCCTTCTGTTTGCATTAAATCAGCAGACAGGAATGCCCAGCCCTATTTTAACCCCGATGTTGGCTCATGATCCTGTGCTTACTCTGACATCCCATGATCTGGTTTCACTGGAAGCAGAGCTGACCGCGATCGAAGGAGCACTTGCGAAGGCCGATTTGCAAACCATGAATGAAATCCAGATCCGTTTGGATCGCATCAATCAGCGGGTGAGTGCTGTGGAGAGTGCGATCGCGTACATTCAGCAACTCGATTTTACGAAAAGCGCGAATTCGGCAGCTATTACTGATCTGCAAAGCCTGCTCTTGGCAGCCCCAGGAGAATACGTTTTGGGGAGCCTGGCTCTGTTGCAGGAACTCTTGCTCAAAACTTTCGATCCTGCAGTTCGGGATCTGATACGCGCGCGGATCGCCGTGCTCAATGGTGTGATTGCGAGCCGTGATATTAAGGATGTGACAGTGCCTGTCAGGCAACCCAGAGATCTTAGCAATGTAAGAAGCACCGGAGATGTCACCAGTAATCTCGCCTTGAAGTTCGAGTATCAGCTCAGAAGAGAAGCAGGCAGGGATCCGGTCACCGTTGTCCGGGCCCTTACGAACAATACCGTCTACCTGACCGATGCCAATGGAAATGTACGGACCGTAGCGGAGGTGGCTGCGTTGGTGGAATTGGCCGATCTTTACAATGCGTCGATCGCTGACTTCGAGATGACCTACAGCGAATATGACGTTGCCACACGGAATGGGATCCAGCAGGGTCTTGCGATCGCCAATCTGATCCTCAACCCGAAAGCTTTCCACGAGATCATGACCGGCACGGGAAAAACGACGACGATCTTTGCCTGTTATGCGATCTTTCACTCCAAAATTCGGGCGAGGATACAAGCGCTTCGCCAGAGTGGAGCGCCCCAAGCAATGATCGCTGCGATGACTAAACTTTACACAAATGCGGAAGGAAAACTTATTTTTGTGTTGCCGGGTATAAATCTTTTCGACCAGACCAAGATAGACCTTGAAACCTTGAAGGGCGCGTTCAAAACGGCGTATTTTACGGAATTAGACCTGGAAAATCTCCGCAAGAATGATCCACAGCTTCTTCAGGAGTTCCAGCAGGCGGATGTTGTGATCGTGGAGAATCAGGCTGCGGCATTCCTTCAGCTCAATGTAGCCCAATTGAAGAAGTTGACTTCGGATGAGTTGGTCGCGAGGCTGAAGGAATTGCAGGGCATGGAAGGGTTCTATAACGACTTTATCACAGGAAACCGGTTCATCTTTGATGAAGCGGACACGCTTTTCACCCAGTCGCCCAGCCAAATGGGGGAGGATGAGAGAGTGCTGGGTTCCGGAGGCCGGAAATATGAGATCACCTGTACGGAACTTGTTCACCGCAGTGTGATGGATGTGATCAAAGCGCAATTCAAAGGAAGAGAATTGCCGCAGGGCTTTGATCTTCTCAACGCACAAAAGCGATTGCTCACGGTGACGGTCCAATTACGTCCGAATGAAAATGTGGTCCGGATGCCCTGGGAGACGTGGCAGACAGAGTTTGGCGGCATAGGATCTCTCAAAGACGCCAAGATCGATGGAATGACCTCGGAGGCAGGAAAAGCGCTTATTCAGGACCTGACCGGGAAATTGGTGGATTTTCTGAAAAATTACGGCATGTCCTATACAGCGGGGGAAGTCCAGAGGTGGTTGACCTTGGATCTCCAAGAGTTGCAAAAAGAAAGAGCCTTCACGGGAGAGCTCAAAGAAATTATCTGGAATGCCCGGGCCTCGTTGGTGGGCCGGGCCAAGGCGATCAACCAGCGGGAAGGGGGCGAAGTAGCCAAACTCCTGCGTCTTGCCGCTAAAGACACCCATCGAGTCGAATTTGAACGGGTGTTTCAAGGGCGCCTAGAGCTCAAGGGTGAGGTCGCGGACATCCTGTACGCTTTCTATAACCGGCCGGATATTATCGATCAGATCGCTGCCGGACATATCACCGAGCCTGAATTCTTCAATGTCCTTTCGTTGAACAAGGAGCTTCGCGATACTTTGGACCGGCTCAATAAAATAGTGCTGGAAACCGGCGAAAAGCTTCTCTCACACTTAAACGAGTTCAGGCTGGAGTGGACCATCGCGGTGGTCGCAAACAAAACCATTAATCCGCGGTTGCAAATGAGCGATGCCTTCCTGAATGCGCATACCCAGCTTGTTTTCCTGCAGGTCTACGAGCCGCAATTGAGAAATGAACGCGTTACGATCACGGGCGAGCGTGTTCAAGTTGAGGGGTCGGGCGGATTTACGGATCTGACACAAAGTGGTGCGGTCCGGAAACTTCTCAGTCAGGTGCGTGTCTCCGGGAACGCCTCCCATTCCAGCCAGGAACAATTGATGGGCGCTTTGGCCATTGCAGGTTCAACCTATGCGGGATTTTCAGGGACTTTGCGCCACGTCCAGACGAATTTGGAGAAAATGTACGGCGCCCAGATGATCCGCTACATTACGACGAATTCCTATTTCGGCGCGCTTTCTTCTCTTTCCGGATCGACCGCCGCGCAGGCGCTTCTTAACCAACTGACTTCGTCCGAACAATCTTACGCAAAACTCCTGCTTCGTGCGATCGCACAGGTGGGAGGATCCCGGGAAAATCTTCTCTCTGATCTGGAAGCTTTGATCACCGCTATTCGAACGGATGTTGCAGCGAACAGGATCTTTGGGAATTCCGAGGCTTTTATTCGCATGGCGTACCAGCGTTTGAGCCAGGAAGGCAAGCTTCCGTCGTTGCTTGCTAGGGCAGGCCGTGGTGACTATCAGCTCGAATTTCAGCCGGGGAACCGCATGATCGGGGATGCGAATATTTTCGTCACCGGAAGCGATGCGGCTGCGTTCCAGAATATGTTCCGAAGCATTCTAGCGAATCTGGATCAACATGCGATCGTCGCGAATGGACGCGGGAATGGAGCCGATACGCCCGTGGAGAACGAGTTGTTCGCGCAGCATGAAGCCATGGTTAATTTTCTTAGGAGCGCTGCGGGAAATGACGTTCAAAATAAAAAAGAATTTTACACGCTTATTCATGCCGGCCGGAATGAAAAGGAATGGCGTATACGGATGTTCAATGCTCAGGGAGTGCGTGTGGATCCTGGGAACCGGAATCAGCCGATCGCAAATGCTGCGAATGTCGAAGACAAGCTGTTCACGCTTGATGAGGTGAAAAACTATCTGACCCAGGCGAATCTGGCAAAGGAACATGTCACGGTCTACTTCAACGAAGCGACGACCCGCGGCATCGACGCAGTCTTTCCGGGGAATTTACAGATGAATGTGATTGCCGATGCAGGATCGGTCGGCAACATTATGGAACAGCTTTTCGGCCGTCACCGCGGCGTTCGTGAGTTGGTGAATGGCAAGGTTCGTGACATCTATGCCGTGACCGCGGAAGCAGCGCAGGGCTTCCAGAATGGAACCATAACCCTTCAACAGATGCGCGCGGAGTTGAATCAGCCCGGTGGCCGTTTCACCACAGCGGAACAAACTATTGATGCTCAAGGCAGGACCACTTATCACGAGAAGCTCTACCAACAAGTCATGATCCAGTTCGTAAGTCCCGGCGCGGTGAGCGGTGCAACGATGGGGGCTTTTCAACTGGAAACGCTTTTGGCGCTCAACACGAAAAACTCGAGTGAACGCAGCAATTATGATGGCGTGCGTAACATTATCGAGGGTGCTATCCGGTCTCATCTGACGGATTTGATCGCCAGAGCTCCGGATGCCGCAAAGCGTTTCCTCCGGGAGCGGCTACAGCATTTTGAGACCGCATTGCGGGCCGATGCTCAGACCATGGCCACTTACGGTGAAACTGCGGTCAAGAGTTTGGACGGAGTCATTGCCCGGGCGATCGGTGTCTACGAAATGATCATCGAGGCATCGGAAGGATTCAACCTGCTCGGAGGCGATTTGCAGAGTGAGATCCGTGGCCAGGTCAGTTCACTAGAATTGGGGCGCGCGAGTTTTCTGAAAAACGGGGACGGCCGGTTATCGCTTTTCATCCGGACTCCCGCGCCGGTTACGCTTTCCAATAGAAAGGTCCTGCCGAAAGGGACGCTGTTCCGCGTTGAGGTCCTGAACGGGAAGGTGGTCTATTCGGGTCAGAAGGAGATCCTTGCGGAAGGCGTTGAAGTGACGAAGAGCACCATTTCTGATACCTTTGATTTTGTCAATTTTCCCGGATTGATCGGTGAAACGGGCGGGGTGATCATGGGCAGGAGTCCCGCGGAAGCTTTGATCCTGATCAATGAGGTTTTCCGTGATACTGATTTCGGAGAATTCGCGCCTTATGCCGGAGGACGGACGGACGTGAGCGCGACGCCGCGGCAGAACAGGGCCTCCGTCGCGGGAACCTTGTCGAACCAGACCGATGTCGCGGCTGTGACGGGAACTTCAGCGAGGTCTCACGAAATGGATCAACTGAGGCGGGAGGTTTCGGCCGGGCCGGCGGGTTTGGTTGACGCAATGATGAGATGGTTTGGACAGATGGGTTGGGTCCAGGGTGGGGATGTTGTGACCGAAAGCGCAACAGCCGTGGTCAAGGGCTTTACCCGTATGAGCAATGCGATCACGCAGGATCCGGCGGGTGCCGTTGCGGCCTTGCGGGTTCTTTTCCCCGATCTGATCAACGATGCTCAATTGTCTGACTTGCAGAATTCTGCAGCCCGGAAAACGGACGCGCAGGTAGCAGCTTTCGACCGGGCCCGGCTTGCGTTAATACAGGCCCTTGTCCAACAAGGCATCACGGTTTCTTATACGAAC
>CAYMER010000308.1:0-4300 GCA_964389345.1 uncultured bacterium
CCCAGGCGCGTCAGGAACATCTTCATCTGATTGTGCGTGCAGTTCTGCGCTTCATCAAGGATGACATAGGAATCGTTCAAGGTCCGTCCGCGCATATACGCGATCGGTGCGATCTCGATCGCCCCTCGCTCGGTATAACGGGCCACTTCATCGAATTCGAGCATGTCATAGAGCGCATCATAAAGCGGCCTGAGATAGGGATTCACTTTTGCCGCAAGATCCCCGGGCAAAAACCCAAGATTTTCTCCGGCCTCGACCGCGGGACGCGTCAGGATGATACGAGCTACCTGTTTTTTCTTAAGCGCCTCTATAGCCGCGGCCATAGCGAGATAGGTTTTTCCGGTACCCGCCGGGCCGATAGAAATCACAATATCATGCGTCTGCATAGCCTTCAAATACGCGAGCTGATTCTCGCTTCGCGCCTGGATCACTTTCCCGCGATGAAAGAAATGGATCCCCCCGGCTTGCGGAGGCGTAACGCGAGCCTCGATTTTGGAGCCAGCCTTCGCGCTTCCATTTTCCGGAAGGCGACCTCCCTTGCGGATCATCTCAAGCATCCGGACAAAAAAACGGGAGGCCTCTTCCACGTTCCTTTTATCCCCCATGATCTTCATCCGGTCATTACGCGCGATGATCTTGACGCGGTGATCCTTCTCCGACTGCCGGACATTCTGGTCCAGATTGCCGTAAAGAGCTTTTGCTTCTTCGTTCGAATGTAACTTGATCAGTTTTTGCAAGATAGATTCCTTTTTTATGTTTTGGGATGCTCGAGCCACATGCGCTTTGCATCGAGATTGAGTTCTTTGAGCTGGCGTTCGGTCGCCGGTGACGGCGCGTCGGTCATAAGGCAGGTGCCCTTTTGCGTTTTCGGGAACGCGATCACCTCACGGATGGAGTCACGGTCCAGAAGCAGCGTGATCAGCCGGTCCACGCCGATTGCGAGGCCTCCGTGCGGCGGCGCGCCGAACGTAAGAGCCTTGAGCAAAAAGCCGAACTGCGCTTCCGCCTGCTCCGGCGTAAAGTTCAGAAGCTTGAAGATCTGCGACTGCACAGCCCGGTCGTGAATACGGATACTGCCGCCGCCGGTCTCGGTCCCGTTAATGATCAGATCATACGCCCGCGCGCGCACCTTCAAAGGCTCGCTTTCCAGCATCGGCACATCCTCGGGCTTCGGAGATGTGAACGGATGGTGGCACGCGTCGCAGCGCTTTTCTCCCTCGTTCCATTCAAAAAGTGGAAAATCCACAACCCAGAGGAGTTCAAACTTCCCTTCCGGAATCATCTTATGTTTATCTGCGAGAGAACAACGAAGCGCGCCGAGCGCCGTAACCGCAATTTTAAACTTGTCCGCCACGATAAAAATAATGTCGCCCGGCTTTGCGCCAGCGGTCTGGATCGCTTTCCCAATCCGCGCCGCGTCAAAGAACTTCTGGATCGGCGACTCGACCGTGTCAGGCCCCGTGACCTTGAACCAGGCAAGTCCCTTCACGCCGTAATCCTGCTTGAGCCATTGGGTCAGGTCATCAAAATCCTTGCGGGAGAATTCCACGCCTGCGGGCGGCGTAAACGCAAGCCCCCGGATCTCGCCACCGTTTGCGATCGTTTCATCAAAGATCTTGAATCCGCTTTTTTCAAAAACCTGCGTCAGGTTTTTGATCTCCATTCCGTAGCGAAGGTCCGGCTTGTCGCTGCCGTATTTGTCCATCGCTTCCTGATAGCTCATGCGCCGAAGCGGCAGCGAGATATCGATCTTCTTGGCGTGCTTGAAAATGTGCGCGACCATCCCCTCGACAACCCCCATGATGTCCTCTTCGCTGATGAACGACATCTCGAGATCGATCTGGGTATGCTCGGGCTGGCGGTCTTTGCGAAGATCCTCATCGCGAAAACAGCGCGCGATCTGGTAATAGCGATCATACCCGGACACCATCAGGATTTGTTTAAAAAGCTGCGGCGACTGCGGCAACGCATAAAATGTCCCGGGGGTCAAACGCGAGGGCACTAGAAAATCGCGGGCTCCCTCGGGGGTACTTTTCGTCAGATAGGGCGTCTCCACTTCGATGAAGCTTTGCTTGTCCAGATATTCATGAACAAGCCTGAGTACGCGGTGACGAAACGTAAGGTTCTCCACCATTTCGCGGCGGCGGAGATCGAGAAAACGGTACTGGAGCCGGAGCTCCTCGCCTACGCTTTTTTCTTCCAGTTCAAACGGCAGCGGTTGGCACGTGTTCAGAATCTCAAGCTCCTCGGCCTGAAGCTCAATCTCTCCGGTGGATATCCTGGAATTCACGGTGCCGGCCGGCCGGGCGCCTACTTTTCCCTTCACGCGGATCACTAATTCCGAACGGAGCGATTCGGCTTTTTTATGCATATCGCCGCTCATCTGAGTATGGAACACGACCTGAGTGATCCCATAGCGATCGCGCAGGTCGACAAAAATAAGGTTCCCGTGATCGCGACGGGTATCCACCCATCCGGTCAGGGTTTCCTCTTTTCCGACAAAACTTTTATTCAATTCCCCGCAGGTCACCGTTCTCAGCATAAGTTCATCATCTTTTTTAAATGGCTCACGATCCGTTCGGAATCGACTTCCACCTGTTCCCTTTTCTCGAGATCCTTTATCATGACAACTTTTTTCCTGAGCTCATCCGGCCCGACGATCACCATGAAACGGAGCCCCAGCTGGTTCGCCTTCTTAAGGTGTTGGCTCAGCGAAAAAACGCCGTGCGACATTTCGACCCGAAGCCCTGCCTCGCGCAAAAGGATCGCTTTTTCCCGGCAAAGCCGCAGGATCTCGGGACTCTCTTCAAGCGGCGCGAAGTAGATCTTTTTCAATTTGAGAGCATTGAACGCTTTCGGATCTCCGGCCTCGATCGCGATCAAAAGCCGCTCGATCCCGATGCTGAATCCTGTGCACGGCGTCGCGGCGCCTCCCAAGCCTTTATAAAGATGGTCGTACCGCCCGCCGCCTGCCACAGCATTCTGCGCCCCAAGCCCTTCGGCCGTGATCTCAAACACAACGCCGTTGTAATAATCAAGACCGCGCACGAGACGTCGGTTCACATGATAAAGAATGCCGCTGGCCTCAAGCTTCGCGCCAAGTTCTTTGAAACGGTCGCTCAGCGGAAAAAATTTCTCCCACGGTGCCGATTCGATCACGGGCTGGCATCCCGGGATTTTGCAATCGAAGATGCGAAGGACGTTCTTTTCAAGCCGCCACTGGCAATCCTTGCAAAGTTTTGTTTTTTCTTTGGAGAAATGTTCCGTAAGCGACTTGCGAACTTTCGCACGATCTTCCTCTTCGCCAAGATCGTTTAAGTTCAGCCGGATATTCTTCAGACCCGCGTACTGAAGGAATTTGTAAAGGAGTGTGATGATCTCAAGATCGGTGACGGCATCTTCATTGATAATCTCGGCGCCGATCTGGTGGAACTGCCGTTTGCGGCCCGCCTGGGGACGCTCGGCGCGGAACATGGGGCCCATGTAATAAAGCCGGAGGGACTTGGTTGTCTTGAGGAGGCCTTTTTCGATCACGGAGCGCGCAACCGATGCGGTCATTTCGGGACGCAAGGTCATGTCACGCTCACCACGGTCCTTGAAAGAGAACATTTCTTTATGGACGATGTCACTGGTCGCACCGATGGACCGCACGAAAAGTTCGGTGGGCTCAAGAAGAGGCGTGCGTATTTCTTTGAATCCGGCGGCATCGAAGAAGATGCGTGCTTTTTCCTCGATCCATTGCCATTTTTCGATCTCAGCGGGAAGAATATCCTCCATCCCGGGGAAACCTTGGTATTTTTCTGTCATAAGTTGTGGAGTACCGCCGCCCTTTCATTCCGCATAGTTCACGTCCTGAGGCTTCATCATATCAAAAGAAGAAACGTATTTCCACTAAGCTCGAGAAAAAGAAAGGGACAGTCCCTCTGAAATTTAAAGGAACTGTCCCATTGCTTATCAATTTCAACGGAGTTGAAATTAAAAATTTTTACGGGATTTATTCATGCGGGACTTACGACGCCTCTTCTCGCTGGGCTTTTCGTAATTCTTCCGCGCCTTCAGGATCTTCATGATCCCCTCGCGTTCCAGTTTCTTCTTCAGGCGCTTCAGGGCCCGCTCTAGCGGCTCGTGATTTCCAACGTCGACTTTTAACACTAGGCTTCACCCTCTCTCGTATGTGGATTAATGGAGGCGGTATTATACGAAAAACCCGCCATGAGGCAAAGGAATAATACTTACAGGCTACGGATCCGCATTCTAACGATAAACATCCTTGCGATGCTCGATCGTGATCACTTCCACG